>CAIUHT010000442.1 GCA_903898975.1 uncultured Planctomycetaceae bacterium | reverse complement strand
GCCGACTATCACGCGCTGGCGGGGTTCATTCAAAGCTCGCGTCAACAGCTGGCCTGGATCGACAATCCGCAGTTGCGGGCCGAGCCAATTGCCCGGCTGACGAAACTGGCCGAAGAGCGGTCGCGGGGGGCGAGTGAGGCGGCCCGGGAGGGGTGGCAGACCGCCCGGCCCGAACTGCGAAAGCTGTTGCTGGCGGCGGTCCAGGTGTTGCGGCCCGGGGAAGCCTCCAAGGCCCAGCCGGCCAGTGAGCCGCGCGAGCAGCCGACCGAGAAGCTGGAAGTGGTCTTCGAAGATTTTGAACGCGAGACCTACGCCCCGTGGGTTGCCATGGGCACGGCGTTCGAGGGGGGGCCGAACCGGCTGCCGCTCCCCGACTACCAGGGGGACGTCAACGCCGTGGGGCAGGGGCTGGTGAACTCGCACTCGGTCCGGCCGCCCGGAGAGCCGCGGCGTTCGGGAGATCAATTCACCGGCACGCTGAAGTCACCCGAGTTCGAGATTCTCGCCGCCCGGCCCTTCATTCACTTCCTGGTGGGGGGTGGGGCTCACGTGGGCAAAACGTGCGTGAACCTGATTGTCGCCGACCAGGTGGTGCGCTCGACCACGGGCAAGAACAACAATCGGATGGAGTGGGCCACGTGGGACGTGAGCGACCTGGCGGGCCGCCAGGCGCGGATCGAGATTGTGGACAATGAGGCGGGGGGCTGGGGAAACATTGGTTGCGACCAGGTGGTGTTCAGTCGCTCGCCTGTGCCGGGCGAGATGGGGAAGCGGTTGCTCGAGGTCGCGCAGTCGCAGGGGCTGGCGCTCGAGCGACTGGGAGCGGTTGTGCAATGGCTGACGAGCGCGGCCCGTCGGGATCCCGACCATCCGCTGGGGCTGCTGGCCCGGTGGGCGCAGCGGCCGGGCGCAGGCTCGCCCGCCGAGTGGACGCAGTTCATGAAAGAGACGGCGGTGAACCAGCCCGCCGAGGGGGAGGGGGCGACGTTTGAGCGGTTGAGCCTGTCGCCTGGGGACTGGTATCCAGCGGGGGATGCGTTTGCGTTCCTGGATGGGTCGGGGCGCGATCTGCCGGCGACCGGGGGGTTGCCGTTCGACACGCAGACGGCGGTGGTGCCCCACAGTGGCTGGCTTTCGCGGCGGATGCAGGGAGCGCTGCGGTCGAAGTCGTTTGTGATCTCGAAGCCGCAGTTGTGCTACCGGCTGTTGGGGCAGGGGACGCGCGTCCGGCTGGTGATCGATCAGTTCCAGCAGATTCGGGCACCGATTTACGGCGGGCTGGAGTTTGGCATCAACTCGCCCGGCGCCTGGCACTGGCACGCACAGGATGTGAGCAAGTGGGTGGGGCACGCGGCGTACATTGAGATCCTGGATGAGGGGGACGGGTTCGCGGCGATTGACGGGGTGGTGGCCGCCGACCGTGGTCCGCCGTTCGCCTTGCGCGGGGGCTGGACGGGGGCCGACTGCCGTTCGCCCGAAGAGCTGGTCGAGCGGCTGCTGGGCTGGGGAGACCGGGGGGCCGACTGGCTGACCCGCGCCAGTTCGGACGATCCGGGCCGGGAAGCCGCTCCGCAGGATCGCCGGGCCGGGCAATGGCTGCTGCATGAGCTGACCGCAACCGGGCCAGCGGCATGGCCACGACCTGGGCAATGGGCCGAGTTGCTGGCACAGTCGAACCGGCAGATCGCCGAGTTGGAGGCCCCGCTGGCTTACCATCGGCGGGTGCTGGCGATGGCCGATGGCGACGCCCGCAACGAGGCGATTCACCCGCGGGGGAACCCGAATCGGTTTGGCGATGTGGTGCCCCGGCGGATCCTGGAATCCCTGCAGCTGGG
>CAIUHT010000441.1 GCA_903898975.1 uncultured Planctomycetaceae bacterium | reverse complement strand
CAATACCCCATATATATTGGCGTGGGGCAACGATACGAGCTACGACCGAGTTTTTGTTGAGCAACTGAAGAACTTTGGTGAGCCGGGCGATTTGCTCATCGCAATCAGCGGCTCGGGGAACAGTCCGAATGTGCTGCGAGCAGTGGAGTGGGCGAACGCGCATGGGATTGAAACCTTCGGTATCACGGGCTTCAGCGGGGGTACGCTGCGGGGACTGGCGCACAAGGGAGTGCACTGTCCGCTGGACGACATGGGAATTGTCGAATCGCTACACCTGATCGCCTTCCATTACGTGCTGGACGACGTGCATGGGCGGATAAACGGCCTCAAGAATAAGCCGGTTCATTCGTGATGTGTCGCAGTGTCGTGCCGGCGCACGTTACATCAGTGCAAAGCGTGCAGTGATGTTGATGGGCTGCGATGCGATTAAGGCGTTGATCGAGCGGTCTTCGGACCCAAGATTTGCTGGTGAAGCCGTGCGTCCGATTGGCTTAACACGGGAAAGAGCATTGGCCAAAATGTCTGGGGGGGCGTGTGCGGAGGGCGAAGTCAAATCGAGTTGCTCCTGAGGGCTCAGGCTGAAACTAGTTTGAACCCCGCCATTCAGCTAGGAAAAGATCGGGCAGAATCAAGTCGATTCCGCCCGGTCTGTTCGCTGAGTGGCTGAATTTCCGGGTCTCTCAGCCGTTATTGTGGGATGCCCATCTGGCTGGTAGTGGGACCGGGGTGGCTCACTACGGTCTAGCGGGGCTGCAGTCGGTGTTGCACGTCGGCCGGGAATTGCGAGAGTGGGATCCCAGCCTTTTGCAGCTGGCGTTGGATCCGCCGTTCGAGGGGAGTCTCAAAGGCGGTTCCGGGGTCGGGATCGGAGACATTGCCGTAGATGTCGGCCTTCCAGTCTTGCAGTACCAGTCGGACGAGCGAGGGGGGTAGTCCTCGAAGTTGGTCGGCGATTCCGGCGGACATCTCGGAACGGTCAGCCGCAGTGGTGGCGAAGGCCTGCACGATCTCGGTCGTGAGACGGGTGAGTTCCGGATCAGGAGTCTTGGGAACGTTGCGGGGAGGTGCTGCGGCAGGGCTCTCTAGTGGCTTCGTGGAGTTCCCCGGTGCCAGAGCAGAGAAGGTCCCTGTCGTGCCCCCAGTGGGGGTAACTTTGGGTCGAATGGCGGGGGCGAGGTCGTGGGGTAATTCCGCGGGGGACTCGGTGGCGGGGTTCAGCAGATCCCTGATCTGGTTCTTAAGCCGGTTGGTGAGCGAATTGGCGAGGGCGTTCCAAGGGGCGGACGAGGCGGCGTTGGCACCACCGGCACCGGGGGAGTCATCTGTCGCGGTGGGGTCATCGGTCGAATCGGCAGCGATGACCATTGGGGGGCGGCGATCGCGGTGGTTGGCGGGGTGAGGAGGCGAGGTCTCGCGGGCAGTGGCGGCCTCATCCGTCTTCGGATTGAGATCAAAGGGGAGTCCCGAGGGTTGTCCAGAACCGGGAGCCTGATCGCGTTCGGTGGCGATCTCGATCAGTTCATTGCGGATTACATCAAAGTGGGGGGCGAGGGTGGGGGCGAGTTCCTGAGGAAGTATCCCTCGGGCTTTGTAGAGAAGGTAGCCTGAGACGCGGCCCGAGTGGGTGCGGAGCACCTTCTCGCGGGCCGAGGGGGAGAGGGTCACGACAAAAAAGGTCAGAATCAGGGAGGCCAGAACCCCTTTGAGTAGGCCGAAAAGACCCCCGAGATGCTGGTCGAACTCCTGGAATTTGAGGGCGGCGAGCAGACTGCGAATGACTCGAGCAGCAGCGAAGGCTCCGAACGAAAACAGGATGTAGACCGCGAGCATTGCGAGCCAGCGATTGAGGGGTGGATCGAGCTTAATGAGCGGAGCGACGACCAGCGAGGCGGGGGCGGCGAAGGCGAAGCAGAGCAGCAATGAGGCGATGCTGGCAAGTTGCCAGGTGACCCCCCGGGACGAACCACGCCAGGCGGACCAGCCAAGAATCAGCAATAGCAGGGCGTCGTAGTACATGCGGCCAGGCAAGGGAATGAAGGAAGAACAGCAGGTTATTGAAGCCGGAAGTGGTGCTGGGAGACAACAAGTGGAGTTGGCGGACGGTCAGGGTGCCGTCGAACTGACACCGTCTTGGGCGGTGTCTAGGCAGGGTGATCGGATGAGTTTTCATAAGTCTATGCGGGGGTTGAGAAAACGGAGAAGAGCAGTTTCGGGGTCAATGGGAGGTGGGTGGCTTTCGAACTGTGGAAAAAAATGGTAATCTGCCCCAGTTTTGCGCGCTTTCCGGGCCACTCCGGAGGATCTGCCTCAACCCCGATGGTTGGAGTAAGTTCACGGGGCAATCGGCGAGACTTTGGCAGTGTGGGAGCAACCTCGAGCCGCTACCAGCCGAGTCTAGCCGGGGGTTCGTTGCGCGCAGGGTGAGACTTCCGCGAACCTTAGCAGCGAAACAACAGACGTGCCGCGCCGAACCGACATTCACAAGATTCTGATCATTGGCTCTGGCCCGATTGTGATTGGGCAAGCGTGCGAGTTTGATTACTCGGGCACGCAGGCTTGCAAGGCGCTGCGGGAGGAGGGTTACGAGGTGGTGCTGGTGAATTCGAATCCAGCGACCATCATGACTGATCCCGAGACGGCGTTGCGGACATACATCGAGCCGATCACCTGGCAGTTTGTTGAGCGGATAATTGCCCGTGAGCGGCCGAACGCAGTCTTGCCCACGCTCGGGGGACAGACTGGGCTGAACACGGCGATGGAACTGGCCCGACGGGGGATTCTGGAAAAATACGGCTGCGAGCTGATTGGGGCCCGCCAAGAGGTGATTGAGAAGGCGGAGGGGCGAGACTCGTTCAAGCAGGCGATGCTTAAGATTGGACTGGATGTGCCGCGGAGTCGGACCGTCCATACTCTAGACGAGGCCCGGCAGGCAGTGAAGGAGTTGGGGTTGCCGGTGATCATCCGGGCGAGTTTCACGCTGGGTGGGGCTGGGGGGGGCATTGCGTACAACCGGGATGAGTTCGAGAGCAAGGTATCGCGGGGTCTGGCGATGTCTCCTGTGGGGGAAGTCTTACTGGAAGAGTCGGTGATTGGTTGGAAAGAATATGAGATGGAGGTGATGCGCGACGTGGCTGACAACGTCGTGATTATCTGCGCGATTGAAAACCTCGACCCGATGGGGGTACACACTGGGGATTCGATCACCGTCGCCCCGGCCCAGACGCTGACCGACCGCGAGTATCAGCGGATGCGGGATGCGACGATCGCGGTTATGCGGGAGATTGGGGTCGAAACAGGAGGCTCGAATGTTCAGTTCGCTATCCATCCCCAGACGGGACGGATGGTGGTCATCGAGATGAACCCGCGGGTCAGCCGATCGAGCGCGCTGGCGTCGAAGGCGACCGGGTTTCCGATTGCGAAGATCGCGGCGAAGCTGGCGGTGGGGTACCGGCTGGATGAGATCCCGAACGACATTACCCGGGAGACGTTGGCGTGCTTTGAGCCGACAATCGATTATGTCGTGACCAAGTTTCCACGCTGGACCTTCGAGAAGTTTCCAGAAGCCGACCCGGTACTGACGGTGCAGATGAAGTCGGTCGGCGAGACGATGGCAATTGGGAGGACATTTAAGGAATCACTGCAAAAGGCGATTCGTGGGCTCGAGATTGGACACTTTGGCTTAGGGGGCGGGGTAAAGGACTTGTGGGGGACCGCGCAGTCGCCCCCTTTGAACGAGATCGAGAATCGGTTGGCGACTCCGAATGCAGAGCGGATCTTTTACATTCGCTACGCCTTCAAGGCTGGAATGTCGGTTGATCAGGTCTATGAACTGACGAATATCGACCGGTGGTTTCTGCGGCACCTGCGTGAGTTGGTCGAATTCGAGCACGAACTGGATGCAGTCGATCGATTGGAGCAAGCCGGGGATAACCTGCTGAGGCGAGCGAAACGGATGGGTTATTCGGACAGGCAACTGGCTTGGTGGTGGGATGCCAGTGAGATGGAGGTCCGGCGGTATCGCAAGTCGCGGGGCATTGAGGCGGTGTTCAAGCAAGTTGATACCTGTGCAGCTGAGTTCGAAGCGTACACCCCATATTACTATTCGACCTACGAGTCGGAGGATGAGTCGCCCCTGCCTGCGCCCCTTGGGAAGCGACGGATCATGATTCTAGGCGGTGGGCCGAACCGGATTGGGCAGGGGATTGAGTTCGACTATTGCTGCTGTCAGGCCGCATTCGCCCTTCGCGAATTGGGGATAGAAAGCATCATGGTCAACTCGAATCCCGAGACAGTCTCGACCGATTATGACACCTCCGATCTGCTGTTCTTTGAGCCATTGACCACCGAGGATGTTCTCAATATCTGCGACCGACTGAACCCCGACGGGGTGATTGTTCAGTTCGGTGGGCAGACCCCGCTGAATCTGTCCCGCGGGCTTGAGGCTGCGGGGGTCAAGATTGTCGGGACCACGCCTGACTCGATTGACGCCGCGGAAGACCGTCAGCGGTTTCAGGAGATCATCGAGCGACTGAGATTGCGCCAGCCCCCGAACGGGACGGCCACCACGGTGGAGGGGGCCCGACTGGCTGCGCAGCAGATTGGCTATCCGGTTCTGGTCCGTCCCAGCTACGTGCTTGGGGGACGCGCTATGGAACTGTGTTACGACGAGTCGTCGCTGATGCAGTACATGTCGCGAGCCGTCGAGGCCTCGCCCGACCACCCAGTGCTGATTGACAAGAT
>CAIUHT010000440.1 GCA_903898975.1 uncultured Planctomycetaceae bacterium | reverse complement strand
TTGTGCCGCCGTGGTCATGCCGAAAGCCTACCCGCTTTTCACGCCTTTGAAAAACCCACGTTTCGCCCCCGCTTCAGGCCCTCTTCAACTTCAACTTAAACTTAAACTTAAACTCCACCCTATCTACTAACTCCTATCCCCTATCTACTTTTGGCCAACCCTCCCCACTCCCGAAAGAATTCTCGAGCGAGACCAGGCACGTCTTTGAGACATGGCGGCAGCGGGGAAAGCGAGGGGCGATTGTGTCATTGGGGAAGTTGGGGAGGAGGGTCGGGAATGGCAGCCACAGAAACACGAGCCACGGCGGGAGCCTGAGAGAGATTCGGCTCCCCTGAGGTGGCGGTCGGCAGAGCTGGGTGAAGTCCGCAGGAGCGCCCAGCGACACTTGCCCGGTGAACCTGACCAGCGGGTCAAATACCGGGGCCGATAGAACCGGGCACTGCACTCGCGGCGAGCGGCCCACCCACTCGGCCGCCTCGGGTGTTTTCGGGGAGTCCCTGAGCCAAGGCCCAGAGTTCCCACGAGGCTCGGATCAGGAGAGCACCGTAAAGGAGCTGGTCCGCCCCAGTCAAGGCGCGGCAAAATCGGAACAACCCGAATAGTTAACGACTGTTTTTAAGAACCAATCTACTAAACACATGTAGTGAAACACTCTGATGCAACCGGAATCGGGGTGAGGGTCGGGGGGAAGGAGGGGTCCCCGCTGTGGGTTCCTTGCAGCGATCGGCCCCAGCCTGTATCCTGCCCGTTTCGCATTTTCCCGGCACACACGTCCGGGCGGGTTGCGATGCGTCCCAGTGCCGCGAACGAACGGCACTCCGTCGAGTTCACCGGCCCGGGCAGGGTCCGGTCCTTCCAGCAGGTGGTTTGTCATGTCTGTGATGGGAAAGTTGGCCGTCAAGAAGCGGAAAGAGCACGGAACTCGCGCCTGCATGCGGTTGCGTGAGCAGGGGCTTGTCCCCGGGAACATGTACGGCCACAAGCAGGATCCGGTTCCGTTCACCGTTCCCGCCCCGCAGGTCCTTACGATTCTGCATGCGGGCAACCGCGTGGTCGAGGTTGACTGCGAAGGCCAGCGGGAGACTGCGGTGGTGCGTGAGGTGCAGTGGGACACCTTCGGCAAGCACCTGATGCACCTCGACCTGATCCGGGTCGATCCGAACGAGAAGGTGACGGTCGAAGTCCGCGTTGAGTTGAAGGGGACCGCCCCGGGGGCGTTGGGCGGCGGTATCCTCGACCACGAACTGCGAACCGTCACGCTGGAGTGCCTGGTCATCCAGATTCCCGACACCGTGCAGGTGAAGATTGGTGCGTTGAACGTCGGGCAGGCGATTCACGTTCGCGAACTCGACCTGCCCCCCAACACCCGCTGCCTGAATCACTCCGAAGACGTGGTGGTGCAGGTGCTGGCCAAGTCGACCGCCCCGATTCCAACCTCCCCCACCGAAGGGCCCGCTGCCCCCGAGGTCATCAAGAAGCCCGCCAAGGAAGGGGCCGAAGAGGGAGCCGAGGCCAAGAAGAAGTAACCTCGCCCGGCACAGCCAGTCGCTGGGTGGTTCGCCCACTCGCTGGCCCCCGAGGCGATCGCTCCGGTCCACACCGGGCCGCTTGAAGCTTTGCAGCCGCGTTTTCCCTGTGGGAAACGCGGCTGTTTTTCTCTCCCGTCATTGCCTGCCACGCGTGGGGACCACGTCATGAAAATGCTGGTCGGGCTGGGGAATCCCGGCAAGAAGTACGAGGGGACCCGCCACAACATCGGGTTCGACCTGATCCTCGAACTGGCCAAGCGAGGGGGCCTGCCCCGCTTCAAAGACAAGTTCGAGGCAGAGCTTGCCGAGGTCCCCTGCGGGGGCCAGCGCCTGCTGCTGGTCGCTCCCCAGACCTTCATGAACAACAGCGGCATCAGCGTCCGCCAGGTCTGCGACTTCTATCACATCCCCCCGGCCGACGTGCTGGTCGCCTGCGACGACATGAACCTGCCGCTGGGGAAGTTGCGACTGCGAACCGGTGGCTCGTCCGGGGGGCAGAAGGGCCTGCAGAGCATCATCCAGCATCTGCGGACCGAAGAGGTCCCCCGCCTCCGCCTGGGGGTTGGTCGCCCCGCCCCCGGTCGCGACGCTGCCGACTATGTGCTCGAACGCTTTCACAAGTCGGAACTGGCGGCAGTCGATGCCTCGGTGGTGCTGGGGGCGAACGCGGTGGAATGCTGGTGTGCCGAGGGGTTGCCGACTGCCATGAACCGCTTCAACGGCGAGGCCCGAGTGGACGAGCCGACAAAACCTGCCGGTCCCGCGAAGGGAGCGACCTCCCCGAACCCACCAGGCGACTCGACCGGGCGACCACCAGCCTCGCCGCGGTGACACCGCCTCGATGACCGGGCCGTCTCGCAGGCCGATCTGGCCAGGGTGGGGTGCCCACGGGGTCGTCTCGACACCATCCGCGTGACGGCGATCTCCTGACGGTGGCTGGAGCCGATCGATCGCTGCCAACACCAGATCGTTAGAGCCCGAGGGCCGGCGAGATCACCAGCGACTCCGGCGCAGAGTCGAGCTACGCGCCCCGCCCTGCGTACAGAGGACGGTAGCGACCGCTTCGCTCGCGACGAGCCGGCGGCATGATTCCCTGGCACGCTGCAGCAGTGCGCTCCAGGCGCACATTACTGGCGAGGTGCTGGGAACAGGCTGCGGAAGTCGCGGCGGAAGTCGACCACCAGCCAGCCGCGCTGGGGGGCGTCGGCGAGGGCCTCGACCAGCTTGCCCGAGCTCTTGGGCTGCGTGTCGTAGGCGTACTCGCGGTCGGCGTCGGTGTGGTGCAGGATGACCCCCAGGCTGGGGCGCGGGTTGTCGATGGTTGTGTATTCGAGCATCGCCTTGTCG
>CAIUHT010000439.1 GCA_903898975.1 uncultured Planctomycetaceae bacterium | reverse complement strand
GCCCTTGGTCGCAGGAGTCGCCGCACTGGGCCTGGGCCTCGCCGGCCTGTGGCTGGCGGGACTCTCCCCGCGCGTCGCCCACGCCGCGGAACCGGACGAACAGGCGGGACTCGCGCTCTTTCAAAACGAAGTGCGCGAGATTCTCGCGCACCACTGCCTGAAGTGCCACGGGGGCGAAACGGTCGAGGCCGAGTTCAGCCTGGTCGATGCCGAATCGCTGCGCCGGGGGGGCACCTCGGGGAAGGCGATTGAGCCGGGCAATCCGCGGGCCAGCCGGCTGTATCAGCGGGTGACGCACGCCACGCAACCGGGCATGCCGTTCCGCGCCGCCAAGCTGACCGACAAGCAGATCGACAGCCTGACCCGCTGGATCGAACTGGGAGCCCCGTACGACAAACCGCTGACCGACAGTGCGGCGACCGCGGCCGACTGGACGCAGAAGACCATCGCTCCCGAGGCCCGCGACCACTGGGCGTTCCGCCCGCTCCGCGAGGTCCCTGTCCCGCAGGTCCGACGCGCCGACTGGGCCCGCAACCCCATCGATCAGTTTGTTCTCAGTCGGCTGGAGGGGGCGGGACTCGAGCCCAACCCTCCGGCAGAGCCGGCCCGCTGGCTGCGTCGGGCTGCGTTTTCACTGACGGGCCTGCCCCCCACCGCCGCTCAACTCGACGCCCTGCAGGCGGGTCCGGTGGACCCGGTCTTCGCCCGGCAGGTCGAAGAGTGGCTGGGAAGCCTGCAATTTGGCGAACGCTGGGCCCGGCACTGGCTGGACCTGGTGCGGTTCGCCGAGAGCCACGGCTACGAGCACGACTACGACCGCCCAACCGCCTACACCTACCGCGATTTTGTGATCGAAGCGCTGCAGAATGACCTGCCGTACGACCAATTCGTGAAGTGGCAACTGGCGGGAGACGAACTCGCCCCGCACGACTATCGGGCGCTGTGGGCGACGGGCTATCTCGCGGCGGGAGTGCACAGCACGCAGATCACGAAGAACGAAGTCGAGAAGCATCGGTACGACGAACTGGACGACATCGTGGCGACGCTGGGGCAGTCGCTGCTGGGGCTGTCGGTGGGGTGTGCCCGCTGCCATGACCACAAGTACGACCCGATCCCCCAGCGGGACTACTACCGGATGGTCAGCACCTTCACCACGACGGTCCGTTCGGAAGTCGACGTGGAGCTCGATCAGGAACAGACGGCGCGGGCCCGCGAACAACATACGGCGGCCGCGCTCCCCTTGCGGCGGGGGCTCGCCGAATATGAGCAGAGCCAACTTCCTGCCCGACTGGCCGCCTGGGAGGCGGAACATCCCTTCCAGCCGCAGAGCTTCCCGTGGCTGGTGGTGGTTCCCGAACAGTCGAAGTCGGACGGCGGGACGACGCTCGAAAACCAGCCTGATGGTGCCATCCTGGCGACCGGGGCGAATCCGCAATTCGATGTCTACACCTTCACCTGCCGCACGACGCTGCAGGGGATCCGGCACCTGCGGATCGAGGCTCTGTCGCATCCGTCGCTGGTCCGTGGTGGCCCCGGGCGGGCCCCCAATGGGAACTTTGATCTCACCGATCTCAAGGTGACCATCGCCCCGGCCAACCAGCCCGAGCAGGCGGTGCCAGTCCGACTGGCCAGCCCCCGCGCCACCTTCGAACAACCGGGCCTCCCCGCCGCCGCCACCATTGACGACAACGACCGCTCGGGCTGGGCGGTCGATCCGCAGTTCGGGAAAGACCATGCCCTGGCGTTCACACTGGCCGAGCCGGTTGGTTTTGAGCAGGGCTCACTGCTGACCTTCCGCCTGGTGTTCCGGGGGAACGACATGCACAACTTCGGTCGCACCCGGCTGGCTCTCTCGACCGCTGCAGAGCCTCCCGAACTGCCGGCTGAGGGTCTGTCGGCCCAGTTGGCCTCGGCGTTCGGTACCCCCGCGGAGAAGCGTTCTCCCGAACAGCAGCGGGTGCTGCTGGCCTGGTACGGGCAGACGCACGACCCCGAATGGCAGAAACAGAAGCAGGCACTCGACGCCCATATCGCGGCGACCCCGCAACCCAAGCTCCGCAAGTCGCTTATTTCGAGCGAAGGTCTGCCCGCCCTGCGACTGCACACGCAGGGGGGCGATTTTCTCGAGCAGACACACTTCCTCCGCCGTGGCGACCCCAACCAGAAACAGGCGGTGGCCCTCCCGGGCTTCCTGCAGGTGCTGACCCCGTTCGGTGGCGAGTCGGGCCCCTGGGAGCCCCAGCGTCCCGAGGGAGCCAAAACCAGTTTCCGCCGGGTTGCCCTCGCCAACTGGCTGACCGATGTTGAACACGGCGCTGGCTCGCTGCTGGCCCGCGTCATCGTCAATCGCCTCTGGCAGCATCACTTCGGCCGCGGTCTGGTCGAGACCCCCAACGACTTCGGCCTGCGGGGCAGCCCTCCCAGTCATCCTGAATTGCTCGACTGGCTGGCCCTGCGGCTGGTTCGCGGTGGCTGGAAACTGCGCCCCATCCATCAACTGATGCTCGACAGTGCGACCTGGCGGCAGTCGGCCGATGTCGACGCGGGCAAACTGGCCGCCGACCGCGACAACCGCCTGTTGTGGCGACGGCAGCCGGTCCGGCTGGAAGCCGAGTCGATCCGCGACAGCGTGCTGCAGGTCGCGGGCCTGCTCGACCCCACGCCGTTCGGTCCGGGCACGCTCGACCAGGCCAGCCTGCGTCGCAGCATCTACTTCACCGTCAAACGGAGCCGCCTGATGGCCCCGCTGCAGGTCTTCGACGCCCCCGATGCCCTGTCGAGCATTGGCGAACGCCCCCGCACCACGGTTGCCCCACAGGCGCTGCTGCTGATGAACGCTCCGCAGACGCGGCAGGCGGCCCGGGGCTTCGCCGACCGCCTGCTGAAAGGCTCTCCCGCCAACCTCGCCGGGCAGGTGACCCTGGGACATCGCCTGGCCCTGGCCCGGGCCCCCACCGACACCGAACTGGCCGATGGAATGGCCTTCGTGCAGGCGCAGGCCGAGAGCTATCGGCAGGCGGGGAGCGGGGACGACGCCCCGACGCTCGCACTCGCCGACTACTGCCAGGTGCTGTTCTGCCTGAACGAGTTCATCTACATCGAGTGACGACGGGGGCCATCCCAGTAGTCCTTTGCCGCGACCGCGCGGCGGGCTGTCTACAAAGTCTTCAACGAGCCGGCAGTGACCCGGCTGGCCCCCAGCCCTCTTTCGCTTTGACAACGTCGGTTCCAGAGCTCCGCTTCGGCCCTCTTCCCGCCCCCGCGACCCTCCGCCGTCGCTGACTCCGCGCCCCACACCACAGCACCATGAATCTGACCCCTGCGTTCGCCGATGTCTCGGCACTTGATCCTTCCCGCCGGCGGTTTCTGTCGCGTGCGGGGCTGGGCTGTGGCAGCCTGGCACTGACCGACCTGCTGGCCCGGCAGGGTCTGGTGGCGCACGCCGCCCCCGGGGTCAACCCGCTGGCGTCGCGGCCGGGACATTTTTCCACCCCGGCGAAGTCGGTCATCTGGCTGTTCATGAATGGTGGCCCCAGCCAGGTCGACACCTGGGACTACAAGCCCGGCCTGGCCCAGCGCGATGGGCAAGAGCTGGAGGGGTTCGACAAGAACACCGGCTTTTTCACCGAGAACGTCGGGCCGGTCATGCGGTCGCCGTTTCAGTTTCAGCAGCACGGGCAGTCGGGGACGTGGGTCTCGGAGATCTTTCCGAACCTGGCCCACCATGTCGACAAGATGTCGTTTCTGCATTCGTGTCACACCGACTCGAACAACCACTCGCCGGCCCTGTTCAAGATCAACACCGGGTTCGCCCGGATGGGATTCCCCTGCGTGGGGTCGTGGGTCACCTATGGCCTGGGGACCGAGACGCAGAACCTGCCGGCGTTTGTGGTCATGTACGACACGCTGGGCCGCGGCATCCCGAAGGGGCATGCCCAGAACTGGGGGGCTGGCTTTCTCCCGGGGATCTACCAGGGGACAGCCCTGAAGGCGCAAGGGGCGCCTCTCGACGACCTCATCCGCCCCGCGGGACAGTCGGATGGCCAGCAGCGGGCGCAGCTTGATCTGCTGGCCCGGCTCAATCGCCGGCACCTGGAGGGCTCGGCGGTCGAGTCTGACCTGACCGCCCGCATCGAATCGTTCGAGCTGGCCTACCGCATGCAGATGGCCGCCCCCGAGGCGATTGCCCTCGAGACCGAAAGCGAGGCGACGCAGAAGCTGTACGGGCTCGACAACAAGAGCTGCACGCACTTCGCCCGGCAATGCCTGATTGCCCGCCGCCTGGTCGAACGGGGCACGCGGTTCGTGCAGATCTACAGTGGCGGGATGGACAATGAACTGAGCTGGGACGGACACAGCGACATCCGCAAGAACCACTCGGGCTTCGCGCAGGAGACCGACCAGCCCATCGCGGGGCTGCTCGCCGACCTGGAAAGCCGGGGGCTGCTGGAATCGACCCTGGTGATTTGGGGAGGGGAGTTCGGGCGGTTGCCCATCGTGCAGAAGGGGGGGACCGGTCGCGACCACAACCCGCACGCGTTCACCTACTGGATGGCGGGTGGCGGGATCAAGCCGGGCGTGCATCACGGTGCGACCGACGAGATTGGTCACAAGGCGGTCGAAAAACCAGTGAGCGTGCACGATCTGCACGCGACCATTCTGCACCTGCTGGGGCTGGAACACACCCAGTTGACGTATCGTTTCAGTGGCCGCGACTTCCGCCTGACCGACGTCTCGGGCGAGGTGGTCGACTCGATTATCGCCTGATCCGCCTCCCCGCTCCCTGGCCCCGCTCCCCCGTCGATCCGCCTGCATCAGGCGCCGGGCAAGCCACGCCGGTTGTCCCCCAGGTGGCCGGTTGTGCCGGTTGTGAGGAATGCATTTCCGCCAGGCTGGCGGCGGGCCCGGGGGCCGGGGCAATTCGCCGACGGCGGGCCGCCGGGGGGGCGATGGCACTCCATACTGCGGGCAGGCGCTGTGCGGCGAGATGGCGGACAGCGCTGGCGGTCGGGGCCTCTGCTGCCGACCAGACCGCAGTGCCGTCGGCCTGATTGCGGAGTGACTTCGTGCCGAGATCCTGTTCGCTGCTGTTGGGCTGCGTTGTGTGGGCCCTGTGCGTTGCGCCAGCCCCGCTGG
>CAIUHT010000438.1 GCA_903898975.1 uncultured Planctomycetaceae bacterium | reverse complement strand
GATCTGTCGAAAGAGCCGAAGCCCCTGCTCGACAAATACGGCAAAGACCTGGGGCAGCAGATGCTGGTGGCCCGCCGGTTGTGCGAGGCGGGGTGCGGGTTTGTGACCGTCAGCTTCGGCGGTTGGGACATGCACAATGCGATTCAGAAAGGTTTCGAGCGTCGGGCCCCGATTGTGGACCAGGCGGTTTCGGCCTTCCTCGACGATGTCGCCGAGCGCGGTCAAAGTGAAAACATTCTGCTGGTGATCACCGGGGAGTTTGGACGGACGCCGCGCGTGAACAAGAACGCGGGACGAGATCACTGGGCGCCGCTGAGCACGCTGGCCCTGGCGGGGGGTGGGCTGCGAATGGGGCAGGTGGTGGGCGAGTCGAGTTCGAAGGCCGAGACGCCGAAGTCTCAGCCCGTGACGCCCCAGGATCTGTCGGCGACCGTGCTGAATGTGCTGGGCATTTCGCCGTCGATGCAGGTGACGAACCCCGCCGGACGCCCCGTGTCGCTGGTGGAGACGGGCAAGCCGATCCGCGACCTGGTGAGCTGATCAAGGCTGCACAGGGCGCACCCGGCGCGCAGAAATGGAAACCCGCAGGCTGGCCCTGCGGGTTTTTTTTGCGCTGGATCGAACCTGCCCGAGTCGCAGTCCGCGAGCGGATTCGGCACGCCGCCGGGGAATCGCGTCATCCTTGGGCCGACGGCGTTCGACAGGCAGGGGCCGCCTCTGCCCGGGCGCCCTCTCCGGGCACCACGCGGGCGAACCCGGCAAGCCCCAATCCGGCAAGCCTGCGACCAGCGCGTTGCGGGTGCTCGCAATCGGGTGAACGAATCCGCGAGTCCGACTGACCTGTCGGTGATTGACCCGCGAACGCGAGCGCCAACACGGGGAACTCCACACGGGGATCGCGTTACCTGCCCGGTGGCTCGTCAATCACGCGGCCGCCTCTCCCCCTAATCGAGGACGTAGAGGGGGATCCCGATAAAGGTGAAGAAGCAGCCGATGATTACCAGCACATGCCAGGCGGCATGGTAGTACCGGACGTGGTGGTCGTAGATGAGGAAGGCCAGGCCGACGAGGTAGCAGGCGACGGTGGCGGTGGTGAGGGCGAGAACTCCCGTGGGCATGACCGCCGACATCCGGGGAATGGCGATGAACGGAAACGCCCCCAGCGCGACATGGGAGGGAATGGAAATGGAATTGACCCGCGCCCCTCGGAGCTTGTCCCAAGCCATCAGCAGGGCCAGCACCCACAGGGCGGGGAGCATCAGGTACCACCCCTCGGCATTCAGGTACTTGAGGAAGTAGGGGGTGAAACTCCCCGCGGTGAGCAGGTAGATCGCCGCCTGGTCGAGCGTGCGAAACAGGTGCCTCAGCCGGGGAGGCTCGACCCAGTGCGAGAGGGCCGAGCAGGTGAAGACGGCGGCCAGTGACCCGGCGTAGAGCAGGCAACCAGCGGCCATCAGCCAGCCTGACCGGTGCCAGGCGAGCCAGACGAGCCACGGCGTGGCGAGCAGGGTGGCCAGTGCGGCGACGCCATGGGTGAACGCGTTCACGCGCTCTTCGGCGGCGGACTGCTCCGGGGGATAGTCGAACAGTCGGCCGGGCGTTGGAGGGGTGGGGCGGGCGAACATCGCCTGCAGGTGGGCCACCCGGCGGTGGGGATGCCCATGGCGTTTCTTGCGGGACTTATGGCGTCGATTCATGGCAGGCCCGCCAGGCAGGCAGCAAGACCCGAGCCCAGGGTCAGGGCGAGGGGCTGGGGGGGCAGTCGGGGCGAGATACGAAGTCCCCAGCGGGCGACTTCCAGCAGGCCGCAGATGGCCAGTTCGGCGACCAGGCTGGCGGCCCGCCAGAGGACCGTGGCCAAGAGAGCCGCTCGGGGCTCCATGTGCGACAGCAAACTCAGCAGCACCGCTTCACGAACCCCGAGACCACCCGGGGCGAACAGGGCGAGAAAGCCCCCGACCAGCGCCAGTGCCGCGGCCCCGGTCCAGCGCGGCCAATCGGCCAGGCTGGGCAGGGTGGGGCTGGCGGCGGCCACGGCGGCTCCGAGGCTGGCCCCCTGCAGCCACCAGGCGGCGACAAACACCAGGAACCCTTGCAGCAACAGCCCTCGGGGCAGGGGGGGAAATGCCTGGGGGTCGCCCCCGCGCTGGACCGCCGCCCGCTGGGCCAACCTTACGAATTGACCCGAGCCCGCGACAAGCAGCAGCACCCCGATCGCTCCCACAGCGACGGGGAGCAGCCCGCGCAGCAGCGGCCGGGAGGCGATGGTCTGCAGCCACGGGAGTTGCGGCAGTTGTGCGGCAGCGAAGGGGAGCAGGGCAGCCGCATTGGTGAGCCCGGCGGCCATATAGGTGAGCGCCTCGGTGGTGACGGTGTACGCTCCCACGGCGGGGCCGAGGCCGAACGACCGCAGGAGAGCGGTGCGAATGACAATCACCGCCGCCTTGCCCGGCACGTATTTGCCCAGGTGGCCGACGTAGTACGAGTGGGTCAGGGGGAACCACGGGACATGGCAGTGGAAGGCCGCCAGCAGGCGTTGCCAGTACCAGATCGAGGGAATCCAGGCCGCGACCGCCAGGAACCCCGAGAGCGCGACCCACGACCAGCGGATGGAGGTCGGTTGGTCTTCGATGCTGTGGCCCATCTGCCAGGCCTGTCGACTGACAGACCAGAGCACCAGGGCAAACAGGCCCCACTTGATGGCCGGCCAGAGCCACGCCGGGAGGCGTTGGGCCGGTGCAGCGGGGAGATTCATGGAGAGCCGGGGCAAAAGCCAGCCGGGCGCGGTGACGCGTCCGTGCGAAACCAGGAGACAGGGGAGGCCGCCCAATCCGGGGGCGGGTGGGGATTGAGAACCCCGCGGGTCGGTTTATACTGCGCCCGGCGGGAAATTTCAGCCCCGCAAGCCGAGAGAACCAAGGGCAGCGAGTCGCCGGGGTGCCGGGGCCGCGGGAGTAACCAGCGATGACAGCGTCGGAACGGCGGGTGGTGGTGGTGACGGGCGGGGCGACAGGCATTGGACGGGCCTGCGGATTGCGATTCGCCCGAGCCGGTTTCGATGTGGTGGTGAACTACTCGCGGAGCGCCAGCGAGGCGGCCCAGACAGTCGCCGAGATTGAATCGCTGGGGACGCGGGGAGTGGCGATCGCGGCGGATGTGGGGGACGACACCCAGGTTCGGGAGTTGTTTGCGCGGGTCGAGCGGGAATTCGGCCGCCTCGACGTGCTGGTGAACAACGCCGCCTGCACGTGGTTCATCGAGCACGCGGATCTCGAGTCGATGTCTGAAGAGAAGTGGGATCGGATCCTGCAGGTGAACCTCAAGGGGCCGTTTTTCTGTGTGCGGGCGGCCACTCCCCTGCTGAAGCGGACCCCCGGGGGGAACGTCGTCTCGGTCAGCTCTGTGGCGGGGATTGGCGGGGAGGGTTCCTGCATTGCCTACGCCGCCAGCAAGGGGGCGCTCAACACCCTGACCCGCTCACTGGCGCGAGCCTTGGCCCCGCAGGTGCGGGTCAACGCCGTCTGTCCCGGCCCCGTCGATTCGCGCTGGTTGCGGGCGGTGCTCACCGAGCAGGAGTTGCAGGCGCGAACCGCCAGCTATCCCCTTCCCCGTCCGGCTCAACCCGAGGACATTGCGGAATCGGTGTACTACCTCGCCTGCAGCACCACGCTGACCACGGGCCAATGCCTCGTGGTCGACGGCGGCCGCACGATGTAAACGGGGCGGGCGAACCCCGAACCCCAAACCCCGATCAGCGATTGGCTGGCCGGGGGGCTGACGGTCCAAGATTCCGCCAGAGGCGGAGTTCATTCGCCCCGCGCTCGGCACACGCCAGGATGTCGGGACGCTGGTCGCCGTCCACGTCGGCGATGACCAGCGTCACGGCGTTCGACCACGGGGTCTTGAGGTCGTGCCGGCTCCAGGGCTGGCGGGGATCGCCCGCGTTCTCGAACCACACCAGGCATCCCTGGGGACTCCATCCCGTGGCGGCGACGTCGAGGTCCCCGTCACCGTCGAGATCGCCCGCGACCGCCTCGAACCCCTGGGGGAAAGCCGCTGCGATGTCGTGTCGTCGCCACTCGGTCCCCAGCCCGGGCTGGCCGAGATTCTCGTACCACGCGATCCGATGCGACTGGGGAGAGTCGTTGGCGACGGCGGCGGCGATGCCCGCGGCCAGCAGCACGTCGAGATCGCCATCGCGATCGAGGTCGACCGCGTGGGCATGAGCCGGGGCGATGGTTTCGGAGTCAATCAGCTGCGGGGCCCAGCGGTCGGCGACCGGGTCGCGGGGGTTGGCGAACCAGAGCACTCGATTCCCGGTGCGGGAGGTCCCCAGCAGGTCGGGGCGACCGTCGCGGTTGAAGTCGGCGAAGACCACCGCCCGGGTCTCCTGGGCTTCGCCAGCGATCTCGTGTCTTATCCACTCGGTTCCGCGTCCGGGGCGGCCGATGTTTTCGTACCAGTCAAATCGCTGGCCGAAGCGCCAACTCGAGGCGGCGATGTCGAGATCGCCATCGCCATCGACGTCGGCGAGATCGACGTCATAGGCTCCGGGCAGCCCCCCCGCTTCGCAGACGCGGTGCCGGGGCCACGCCTGGGTCAGTCGCTCGGGACCGGGGTTTTCGAACCACCGCAGGTCCCATTTCAGGTTGTCGACAATCACGATGTCGGGGCGCCCATCGCCATTGACGTCGCCAATCGCATGGCGTTCCATGCGGACCGCCTGCTCGGCTGCGCCGGTGTGGCGCTGGATGTAGCCCAGTGCGAACTCCCGCCCACCGGCGGCGGCCCGGTCATTCCGCAGCATGTAGAGGTTGCTGTTGGGTTCGGCATCGGCGGAGGTGATGTCGAGGTCGCCGTCACCGTCGAGGTCGGCGACCGCGCAGGCGTACGAGTAGGTGTAGTTCGACAGCAGGCGCTGTTCTTCGAACTGCAGGGGGCCGGCGCTGACTTTGGCCGCGGGTTCCCCGGCGGGCTGGATCTCTCCGCGCGGGTCGAGTTGAGCGGCGAGCACCTGGGTGTAGACCCGGTGGCCCCAGTCGTTGGGGTGATTCACACCATTCCCGGTCTGATCCCAATCGAGCTTGTGTTCGAGGAACTGTTCCCAGACCGAGGTGAGATCGGCAAGGGCGACACCGGGGCCGGTCAGTTCGCGGAGCTTTTCGCGGTACTGGGGGAAGAGTTCGGGCTTGAGGGTGGTCCAGTCGCGATTTCCCAGCATGGGGGCGACAAGGAGGAACTCGCAGTCGGGGAGGTCGGTCCGGACCCGCTCGAGGATCTTGCGGATGTTGGCCTGGTACTGATC
>CAIUHT010000437.1 GCA_903898975.1 uncultured Planctomycetaceae bacterium | reverse complement strand
GTCGTTCGCCGACTGGCCCGGCTGCCATCCAGCGATGCGATCGAAACTGATCCGACGGTGACCAGCCTGATGCGCGTCGACCCCCCGGGGAATCGCCTGTGAGCACCCGGCAGTCAGTTCGTCTTCACTGTGTCAGTCGAGTGACCGCGCTCGATGCCCGACTTGGGGGGCCCAGCTGCAGTGTCATGACGGCTGGTGGTCGCCACATTTGGGTGCGGCTTGAAGAGGAATCATTCGCTGGTGTGACCTCTCGGAGTGGTCCAGCTCTCGACTTGAGGGGTCTAGGCAACAGCCCGTCCGGCAGCAGTTTGTCCGGCAGCAGTTTGTCCGGCAGCAGTTTGTCCGGCAGCAGTTTGTCCGGGCACAGAGCCTCGAAATCCACTTTCTGATCGAGGTTCAAACGGTGTCTTCGCCTCTCGCCAGCCAGCCCCCCTTGGCGGCCTTCACCGTTGATGTGGAAGACTATTTCCACGTCTCGGGGTTCGCCGAAGTCGTTCCCACTTCAAGCTGGCCGGAGCGGTCTGCGCGGGTGGAAGTCGGGCTGAACAAACTTCTCGAGTTGCTCGACCGCCATCAAGTGCGGGGGACGTTTTTCATCCTCGGCTGGGTCGCTGATCACCAGCCCGCACTGGTGCGTCGCATCGCGGAACTAGGGCACGAACTGGGCTCTCACAGCTACGCCCACCAGTTGGTGTATCGGCAGACCGTTCAGGAATTCCGCGATGATGTCCGGCGTTCTCGGGAAGTGATCGAACAGGCGACGGGCCAACGGGTCACGATTTATCGGGCCCCCAGTTTTTCGATTGTCCGCGATTCACTCTGGGCCCTTGAGGTTCTCGTCGAGGAGGGTTTCACGATCGACTCGAGCATCTTCCCCATCTGGCACGACCGGTACGGGATTCCTGATGCGGAGACAAACCCTTGCGAAATGCGGAATCGCGCTGGGACAATCGTCGAATTCCCGCCCACCGTTTGGGAGCTGGGTCGGCTGCGCATGCCTGTCGGTGGGGGGGGCTACCTCCGAATCTTTCCCGAACTGGTGACCCGCGTCGGTTTAAACGCGGTCGCGCGGGCGGGACGACCATTCCAGATCTACGTCCATCCCTGGGAACTCGACCCCGGGCAGCCCCGACTCCCCGGGCGCTGGCTCTCGAGGCAGCGGCACTACCGCAATCTCGACAAGACGGAAGCCCGTCTGGCGCGGCTCTTGAAAAATCATCGGTTCGGAACCCTAAGCGCCTCACTGCTCGCCCACCGCGCTCGGTTGGGGCATTCGATTCCCGAGGTCCCCGTCAGTCGATGGGAGGGGACGTCGGGGCAGGGTGAACGAGGGGCGAAATCATTTCCCGGCGACCCCGGGGCGGAACGGGGGACGATATGAATGTGCGACTAGCGCTCTGGCTGTTGACCTACCTGATCCTGGCGCTGCTGTCGTTGCGATCTCGCTCCTGGTCGGTGATCCTCTACCTGCTGTGCAGCCTGATCGCGCCGCACCGATGGTGGTGGGGGCTCTCGGCCCAAGGATACCCGTTCATGGATTCCGCAGTGTTCATAATGGCTCTCGCGGTGATCTTGCACCAGCGACGGGAAGTCGACATCTTGGGCGCGGTGGACCCTGTGTTGTTCAGTCTTTCGCTCCTGACCATCATAAATGTGACGGCGGTCACCTG
>CAIUHT010000436.1 GCA_903898975.1 uncultured Planctomycetaceae bacterium | reverse complement strand
CCGGCTGAGTTGGCTGGGCTTGATCTGCGTGGCGTTCAACATGCCTGCTGCGGTTTGGGCCGAAGAGACGCCGCCACTCTGGCGAACCACAACTGCGGGGCCGGTTTCCGAGGGGCGCCTCGAAGTCGATGCCCAAGGCGAGTGGCGGCTGACCGCTCCGCAGGGGGGTGAGTCGATTCCCGCTCAGCGCGCAGGCCGTCTGCAACGTGCGGCACCCGCCCGTGTCCGCCCCACCGCTGGCCTGCCACTGCGAATCGATTTGCCCGGGGCGACGGCGTGGCCCATTGGGTGGACTGGCTGGAACTCGGGGCAAGTCAGCCTGCAACCCTGGGGTGGGAAGAACACGACACTCCCCTGGACGTCGCTGCACTCGCTGCGGCAACCCGCTGGCGAGGTGACGGTCCAGTTCCACACGGCACTTGGCGGAGCGCAGCCTCCCTCGGCGAGCGTGTGGAGCGACCCGGCGGCGGCCTCCCGCCCCCCGTTGGCAGTGGACCGTCCCGAGTCGCGCACGGGATGGCGACTGCCGGCCTCGAGCGCGGGCGCGTTGTTGAAATCTGCGTCGTCGGCCCGCGCGGGAGGAGTCTCGCTGGCGGTGCGGATTGCACACGACCAATCCAACGGCAACAAAACGCCATGCGCGGGGACCGCGGCCCAGGACGGAGATGGTTCGGCGGGCGACTCGAACACGGAACCCGCCTGCACCTTCGAGTTTCTGTTTGGCGAGCAGGCTCCTGGCGAGGGGCTGATGGTCGCCTGTCATGCGACCGGACCGCGGGCGACGGCCGGGGAACCATGGCAGTTGTCGACCGCCCCCCCCATCGCATGGGAGCCTGGCTGGCACGTGCTGGAATTGCAATTCGACGCTCAACGCACGCTGGTGGTCAGTGACAACCTCTGGGTGGCCCGTGCGGCGGCGGCCCAGGCCGGCCTGCGCGAGGTGCGGGTTGTGTCGGCCCCGACAGATTCGCCGCTCGTGAGCGAGGTCGACAGCCTGCGGCAGTTTGTGGCGGTCGACCTGCTGGCCCCTCCGCGCTGGCCCGCGGCCCGCGACACGCTGTGGCTCGATTCGGGCGATGAACTCCCGCTCGACCTGCTCGACCAACCCCCCCCGCCCCAACCCGGCGTGAAGCAGCGTGGCGGGACCAACAAGGCGGCTGCCCTGGGCGAACAAGGGGACCCGCCGTGGGGCCCCTGGAGTCGCGTGCGGGGGGTTGTCGCCGGCCCGCGTGCCACGGGAATGTTTTCGGAAGAGTCGACCCCCCGAGTCCGCGTCGGACTGGCCGCCACCCAGGGATTGGTGAAAGAGCCCGGGGGAATGCTCGAGGGACAAGCCCTGGGAATGCAGGGACAAGACCTGCGAGTCGCGCATCCCTTGCTGGGGGAAGTGCGGCTCCCCCTGGCGGAACTCGAAACCGTCGAGTTCTTGGGCACGACCGTGCGGCAGCGGCTGGAACCGGCCCCCCACCACCTGGGGAACAATCGGCGTCCGGGTTGGCGGGTTCCGTTGCCCGAGGGTTCGACCTGGTCACTCACCTATCGCCGGGATGCGAACGGCCCCCAGGCTGCCCGCGTCGAACTGACCCTGGTGGTTCATGAGCTGCTGCCGCGCGCAGTGGCGCTGCCCCAGAAGCCCCCGGCGGTCGGAACCGACGCTCCCCCCAAGGCCGGGGCCCTTCCCAATCGCCAGCCCGCTGCGGGGGTGGCCCCCGGCCTGGTGGCGGGAGTCGGCCTGCCTCCGCTCACCACCGTGGTGACGCTCGACGATCGGCCGATCGGCACATTGAACGAACTGCTCACAGAGGCTCCGCTCCCGGGTGTGCGGGTGCCACTGCGGCTCGCGCTCCCAGCCTCGGCCCTGTCAGCCGGCACGCATGTGCTCAAATTCACCCAGACCCCTGACTCCAGCGACCCGGGCGAATTCGACGATTTCGAACTGGAGGACCTCGCCCTGGAGTGGCAGCCCCGCTGACGGCGCGGACGACTCAGACGAAGTCGCACGCCCCGGACAAACTGGCGCAACGCGAAACTGGAGCACCGCGAACAACGCGGGAGCCAAGTCGGCGGAAGGGGAGCCAGCGATTCGGCCCCGAGGAGAACTGGCGGCGCCAACCGGGGGGGGGCGCTCCGCCCGCGTCGCCGCCGAGTCAGGCGTTGCTGGGGGTGGGTCGGCAGTGCGGAGCGAGATCGTCGATCATCTGTCGCGTCGCCAGCCGCACTGCTTCTTCCCATTGATCGGGAGCAAACCGGCCGACGAGATCTTTGCGGGCGTGGGCGAAGATAATGCCCCGCGAACTGTTCACAACCGCGCCAATCCCCTGGGGACCAAAGGCGGGAGCAACGTCGGCCGCCCCGGCTCCCTGGGTGCCATAGCCGGGGATCAGCAGGGGAACGTGCGGCATGGCCTGCCTGAGTTCGGCCAGCTCGCGAGGGTAGGTCGCCCCGACCACGGCACCAGCCGACCCCAGTCCGCAGGAGCCCAGGTCAGCGAGAGCCAGTTCCTCGACGAGAGCGGCGACTTGCTGGAACAGTTTGCGGCCGGTCGTGTCGGTGAGATCCTGAAAAGTTCCCGCGCCGGGGTTGCTGGTCCGGACCAGGATGTAGACTCCGCAGCCCCCGGCCCGCGCCGTCTCGAGGAACGGCACCAGGGTATCGCGGCCCATGTAGGGATTGATCGTCAGGGCATCGACCCCCCCCTGCCCCGGACCGGTTCCCGAGTCCCCAAGGTAGGCCTGGGCATAGGCCTCGGCGGTGGTGCCGATGTCACCCCGCTTGGCGTCCGCGATGACGAGCAATCCCGCCTGGCGGGCGGCCCTCATGACCCGCCACAACACCGCCATTCCCGCCGGCCCACACTCTTCGAAGAACGCCACCTGGGGCTTGATGATGGGAACCATCCCGGCGATCGCATCGATGATCCGCAGGCAGAATTCCTCGTAGCCGCGAGCCCGTTGTTCCGCAGGGCTGCCCGGCCCTGCCTGGGCCCGCTCACGAATGGGAGCTGGCAGACTCTCCCAGCGGGGATCGAGCCCGACACACACGGGGTTGCCCGTCTGGCGGATGGCGTGGGCGAGACGATCGGCGAAGTGGGCAGCGCTCATGGACCGGTTGGAAAGACGAGGGCAAATGGACCAGTGCCCTCCTGACCCGCAGGAAGGGCAGGCACCCCGCGCACGAATCCGCGCAGAGACCGCCTGTGGGGCGCGTCGATGGAGCGGGCGGAGGTCGGCCCGAGTGTGACCGGGCGGGCCGATGATGACAAGGCAACCCGGCGGCGGCAGACCGCCACCCCATACCCCGCGTGGTCCGGCCCGGAGGCCGCTTTTCTTTCTGCGCAGCGGGCGATATTTTCACCGCAGGCGTGGCCGATCGTTCGCGGCCCGCCCCCCTCGATCTTTTGCCGGGTGACGACCATGCCGAGTCGATTCGCGAAGT
>CAIUHT010000435.1 GCA_903898975.1 uncultured Planctomycetaceae bacterium | reverse complement strand
GAATGATGGGGAGTGCCGGGGCGAACACGCCGGCCGCTTCCATCCCCGCGGCGGCGACAAGCATCAGGGCCGCCATGGCGAGCCCCATCCCCAGCCCCATGCACAGGCCAGATCTCGCTCCGGGACGTTGGCCCTTCCACGAGGCCGGCCACCCTGGCGACTGGGGGGCTAGCGGTGAAGTGCCCGGGGCGTTGCCGACCAGGGCGTTGCCGGCAGCATCGTTGCCGGCAGCATCGTTACGGGCCAGGTCGTTGGGCTGGGGGCCAGACCCGGGCAGGTTCGATCGGGAGGGGGCGAAGCGTTGGCGTGTGGCACTGGCCTGGCGTCGCCAGGACCACCAGAGAACCGGCAACAGGAACTGCGCGAGCTTGGCGACCGCAAACACCAGTCGCTGGATCGGGCCCGCCGCTGACGCCATCCACACGAAGTACACAAGAGTCAGGGCCGTCGGGAACAGCAGTGCCACGGATAGCAGCCAGCGGCCCGTGGCGGTCGGGGATGGGTTGGCAGACAACACTGAGTCGGGCGTTGAGCGTGGCATGTCGGTCAACAAGTGAGTGGAGCGCTCACGCTGCCGGTTCGGTCCGGTGGAGCAGGACAGGTCAAACAGGGCAACACGACGCAGGACTTGCGAAGATTCTGGTCACGTTAAGCGACCTGGGGACTCGGCTTCGCACCGCACCAGGCTTGCTTTACAGCAGTCCCATGGTCCAGCAGCAGTGCCGCGAGCGGCTGGCCAGGAGACCACCGGCCTCGAATCAAACCGACGGGTCGCACAGGGCTGCGACCCACACGATCGCGATTCGGTCTCGTTCGGCCCCGCCGGCGAGAGTGATCGGCGCGGGAGTTGGCTCACAGCCTGTCACCGAAAGGCACGCTGGTCGGGATCAGGCCGATTCCCGCATCACGA
Organism: uncultured Planctomycetaceae bacterium; assembly: GCA_903898975.1. Taxonomy (GTDB): domain Bacteria; phylum Planctomycetota; class Planctomycetia; order Planctomycetales; family Planctomycetaceae; genus UBA10511. Next base: position 3,823 of record CAIUHT010000435.1, on the reverse strand, counting down.
AGTGACTCGCCTGGACCGCGAGCGTTCTTCGAGGCAGGCTTGAGTCCCTCAAGCCCCCTCCTAGAACCGACCTTCAAGCCGCCAGCGAGGACGCTGCGAAGGCTGTGTTCGCCCACCGCACCTGCTACTGTTCTAGCCGATGGCAGTCTGCTCTGGCGAGGGTCAAATACATGCAGTTTCCCGGTTCTAAGTCGCTCGGCGCGAGCGTTGCACATCGAACATGCCCCAGGGACGTCGAGGCGCGATGGCTCCCCAGGCTCGGCCGCGTGGTGCAGCGAGTCTTTGTCCTTCGGTCGGCAGCCTGGCGATGGTTGCGCCTTTCATGGCTGTCGCTGGTCGCCTGGGTGGGGCTCTGCGGAGGCACTGGCCCAGTCTGGGCGGGGAAGCCCGAGGGATCGCCGGCAACATCGACCAAGGCCGCCCCAGTTGCCGCTGAGGTTTCGCCGGCTTCCGCCGGTGCGCCATACGATTCGCCGCCCGGAGCGAGTGAAAACGCGCCCGTCGGTCGGGACTCGAAGAGTTCCCCCCAGGCGACGCATGGTGACAACGCAACTCCCGCGCCTGCGCTGGATACCACCGCTCGCGCAGAGAACCGCTTTCTGCCGACCGCGCATTCGCACAACGACTATCACCGCCAGCGTCCCCTGCGCGACGCGCTCGAGCGGGGGTTTGCCAGTGTCGAAGCCGACGTGTTTCTTCGCGAAGGCGAACTCTACGTCGCGCACTGGCAGCTGGAGATTCGCCCGGGGCGGACGCTCGAGTCGCTCTATCTCGCTCCGTTGCGGGAGCGATCTCGCGAACTGGGGGGCCGCGTTCATCCGGGAGGGGAGCCACTCTGGCTGTTGATCGACCTGAAAGACCGAGGCGAAGAGACGTATCAGGCGGTCGATGCGCTGCTGGCGAAGTACGCCGACATTGTCTCGCAGACCAAAGCGGGAGAAGGCACCGACAAACCGGTGACCACCGACAAACCGGTGCGGGTGGTTATCAGCGGGGCGTGCCCGGCTGAGACCATTCGCCAACAGACCGTCCGTTACGCGGGGATCGATGGGCGGTTGAGCGATCTCGATCGCGACGATCCGGTCTCCCTGCTGCCGTGGATCTCGGCCGATTGGAAGTCACAGTTCAAGTGGCGCGGCGTGGGCGAGTTCCCAGTCGCCGAGCGGAACCGACTGCGGGAACTGGTGGACCGCTGCCATGCCCGTGGGCGCGTGCTCCGGTTCTGGGGAGCCCCCGATCGGGAGGAACTGTGGACCGTCCTGCGCGAGGCGGGAGTCGATCTGCTGGGGACCGATGACCTCGATCGGCTGGGGCGGTTTCTGCGCGAGACTTCCGAGCCAATTGGCAGTCGGACCCCGGGGCATTAGAGTACGGCGGTGGTGCGGTGCGGGAGATGGCCCCGGCCGCAGTGGCGATTTCTACGCAAGCGAGGGACTGGCGATGCGAATGCTGGCGAGCGTGGTGCTCATCGGATGGAGCGTGGCGGGCGGCCTGGGGCTGCTCGAGGCCCGCGGTCAGGAGGTCTCGTGGCCCCAATGGCGGGGGCCCAAACGCGATGCCGTCTCGACCGAGACCGGACTCTTGAAGGAGTGGCCCGAAGGGGGGCCGGCACTCGCCTGGAAATCGGCGGGCCTCGGCCGCGGATACTCGAGCGTGGTGATCTCGGGAGGCAAGATCTTCACCGGTGGGAAGCTGGAGAACGGGGAACACCTGCTGGCGCTGAGCCTGCAGGATGGCGCCCTGCTGTGGAAGACCCGCCTGGGCGATGGCAGTGGCGAGGGGCCCAGCAGCACGCCGACTGTCGATGGTGACCTCGTCTACGCCGTCTCCTCGACGGGAGACCTGGTCTGTGCCAAGGTCGCCGACGGCGTTGAGGTTTTTCGCAAAAGCTACACCGCCGACTACAAGGGGAGTGTCCCGACGTGGCACTACTGCGATTCGGTGCTGATTGATGGCGACAGGCTGATCTGCACCCCCGGGAGTGCCGAGGCCACCGTGGTGGCGCTCAATAAGAAGACCGGAGCCGAACTGTGGCGGACGGCGATCCCGAACGGGGGCGGGAGCGGGTTTGGCTATGCCTCGCCCGTCATTTCCGAAGCGGGGGGCGTGCGCCAGTATGTGCAGTTGCTGGGGGCGGGGACCGGGATTGTCGGAATTCGCGCCACCGACGGGAAACTGCTGTGGCAATACGCCAAGGTGGCCAACGGGACCGCCAGCATTCCGACCCCCATCGTGATGGGTGACCTGGTCTTCTGCTCTTCGGGCTATGGCACCGGTTCGGCCCTGCTGAAACTGCAGCGCGACGGCGATGGGGTCAAAGCCGAGGAACAGTATTTCCTTAAGGCGAATGTGCTCGAGAACCACCACGGGGGCATGGTGCGGGTGGGCGACTTCGTCTACTGCGGCCACAAGCACAATGAGGGTTTCCCCATCTGTGTCGAGATCAAGAGTGGCAAGCCGGCGTGGGGTGGGAACATGCGCGGGCCGGGGTCGGGCTCGGCGGCGGTGGTCTATGCCGACGGCCGGCTCTATTTTCGCTACCAGAACGGCTTGATGGCGTTGATCGACGCCTCGACCGAGGGCTACTCGCTTAAGGGGACCTTCACCATTCCCGAGACCGGGGGACCCTGCTGGTCGCACCCCGTGGTCGCGGGGGGCAAGCTGTACCTGCGCGAGCAGAACAACCTGTTCGTCTACGACGTGAAGGCGAAGTAGCGACTTGGGACGGGGGACGTGGGACCGGGGCAGCGAAGTGACTGCCGCGGGCCCTGGGAGTCTCGCCCGTTGACTGAAAAAGCTCGCGACTGCCCGGTGCAGTCGCGAGCTTTTTTTGTTCCGCCGCAAAGCCGCGACTGCCGCTGATTCAGCGGCCGCGAATGCGGGGCCCCCCGCGGAGCGGAGCCAATCGAATGGCTCCAGGTCGTGGGAAAGCGGCGTTCGACCCGGGGGGGCTGTTCACGCCCCGATCGACGCGACCCCCGGATCTCAGCCATTGCCAGCCGGCGGGTTCGCCGGGGCCAGCGCACAGGCGAAGTCGAGTTGCGCGGCGGTTTTGCCAGCCACTTCGAGGCGGGCGGCGAGAAACCAGGCGGGACCGGCCCGTTCGGTCAGTTCGACCCGCACCACCACGGTGTCGCCCGGGCGAACCATCTGGCGGAATTTGACGTTATTGATTCGGGTCGCGACGGGAACCTTGCCCGCCATCTCGACCTCCTGCGCCTGGGTCGCGATCAGCAGGGCGCCCGCCTGCATCGCCATTTCGCAGAGGATCACCCCGGGGAGCACCGGCTGACCGGGATAGTGCCCCCGGAACAGGTCGAGCGTGGGCTCGAAGCACTTCCGTGCCGTCAGGGTGCGGGCGTCGTAATCGTCCACCTGATCGATCCACAAAAAGGGATCGCGGTGCGGAATCAGCGACTCGACTTCAGAACGATTGAGCAGCGGCATGGTGACGGGAGCGGAGGGCTCTTCCAGAGAGTCTGAAGTGCAGCGAAAACCGAGACAACGTTATGGAGCTGGCAGGCGGCAAACGTTCGGAATCGTCACCGTGCCATGATCGGTCTCAGTTTAGAACCTGAATCAGGCCAGAACTGCGATCAGTCCTGAGCTGTGATCAGTCCTGAGCTGTGATCAGTCCTGAACCGGAGGGCCGGGCCAACGGCGAAGCTGTCTCACGCGGGGATGGAGAGGCGAACCGCATTTGTCGGTCGGGCGCCCACCAATGACAGCCCGTCTGTCTCGAACCCGCGGCTCAGCTTTGGTTGCCCACCAGCAGTTTGTCGACATCGTTGGCGACAATCACCCCGTAGTTCACCGCCCCCAG
>CAIUHT010000434.1 GCA_903898975.1 uncultured Planctomycetaceae bacterium | reverse complement strand
GGGTTCGAGCCCAGCGGGTGGTTCGAGCCCAGCGGGCGACTTCAGACGGGTAGCCGACTTCTGCCCGGATGGCGACGCCTGCCCAGCTGGCGACTCTTGCCCCAACGCGGGATCCAGCCCGGCGGTTTCCCTGAGCGCTGGCTGTGGGTCGGTGGGCTGCGTGTCGCTGGGCCGGGGGTCGCTGGGTCGGGCAACTCGGGGCCAGGAGACTCGGGGAATCAGCCCGGCCAATGTCAGCCAGACAGCCAGTGTCACAAAGTTGAAGAGCAGGCCCATGCCGCTGTTCCAGCCGGTGACCCGGGCAGTTTCCTGGGCGGTGTGCCGCCAGGCGGCGGTCCATTCCCCACCGTGCACACCCCACCACGCCGCCCCCATATGCAGGGCCAGCAGCAGGCAGGCGACGCGGTCCACCCTCCGCACCCAGCGGGCCGGGGGAGGGCCGCCAAAGAGCCAGTGCCGCAGGTGGAGGGTGCGGGTCAGCAGCCAGCCCACGCCCGCCAGCTGAACGCTTCCCAGGTGCACCGCGTCGAACAGGGTCATGGGGGTGATGCTTGCACGCCCCGCCGGAAACATCAAGAATCGCCTGCGTCCAACTCGTTTCTTCCTGCCTCCACAAATCCACCTGGCGTCATGACTCACCACGACCTGCTGCGGGAACTGCAACTGAAGAACAACTCGAAAATTGTGCTGCTGGTCGCGGATGGACTGGGGGGGCTGCCCCTCACGCCCGGCGGGCAGACCGAGTTGGAAACCGCCCGCACCCCCAATCTCGACGCGCTCGCCACCCGCGGCGTGCTGGGGCTGAGCACCCCCGTGTTGCCGGGCATCACCCCCGGCAGCGGCCCCGGGCACCTCGGCCTGTTTGGCTACGATCCGCTCGAGTTTCGCATTGGCCGCGGGGTGCTCGAGGCGCTGGGGATCGATTTCGACCTCGGTCCCAATGACGTCGCCATTCGCGGCAACTTCTGCTCACTCGACGCCGAGGGGAAGATCTCCGACCGGCGAGCCGGGCGGATTGCCAGTGACATTGGCAAGAAGCTCTGTGCCAAGCTCGACAAGATCACCATTCCCGGGGTCGAGGTGTTTGTTCGCCCGGTCAAGGAATACCGGCTGGTCATTGTCTTCCGCGCGGCGGGGCTGGGAGGGGCGGTCGCCGACACCGACCCGCAGAAGACCGGCGTCCTGCCGCTCGATCCGGTCGCCAAAGACCCCGGCAGTCAGCGGACCGCCGAGATCGCCAGGCAGTTCCTGGCCCGGGCCCGCGAGGTGCTGAAAGACGACTTCCCGGCGAACTTCTTCACCATGCGGGGCATCGACAAGCGTCCCGCGATTCCCACGTTCTCCGAGGTGTATGGTCTGAAGGCGGGGGCGGTGGCGGTGTACCCGATGTACCGCGGCCTGGCCCGGCTGGTCTCGATGGATGTGCTGGACGCGGGACAGACGCTCGAAGATCAGTGCGCCCGGCTGGAACAGAGCTGGAACGACTACGACTTCTTCTTCATGCACTACAAGTACACCGACTCGACGGGCGAAGATGGAAACTTCCCCGCCAAGGTCGAACGGATCGAGCAACTCGACGCCGTGCTGCCGAGGATCCAGGCGCTCAAGCCCGACGTGCTGGTGGTGACGGGGGACCACAGCACGCCCAGCAAGATGAAGTCGCACAGCTGGCACCCGGTCCCGACGCTGCTCGCCGCCGAGACCTGCCGGCCCGATGCCTGCACCCGCTTTGGCGAACAGGAATGCCTGCGGGGTGGGTTGGGTCAATTCCCGGCGAAGTACCTGATGACCCTGGCCATGGCTCACGCCGGCCGGTTGGAAAAGTACGGAGCCTGAGCCTCTCCCGGGGTCGCTCGATCTCGCCACCCTGGCGCCGTTCGCCAATTAGAGCGGACGGCCAGGGTGGTCTGCCGGGCCGACTGAGGCACGTCACGACACCGGCAGGGAACGTCCTTGCCCGAACCTCGCTGCACGCAGACGCCGTGCGTCGGCCAGCGCGGGGGCGCACAGCCACCGGATCAGGGGGGCGCGGGTGCCGCAGCCCTACGGACCGGTTGACGCGATCAGCGGGGCCAGCCCTGCTGCGCGCGTGTCGCGGGGGCAGGAACCGCGCGGTAGAGCTGCCCGCGGCGCGAAGGTTCTTTCTGCGAGAAAGAATTCCGCACGAGTCGCGGGCGTCT
>CAIUHT010000433.1 GCA_903898975.1 uncultured Planctomycetaceae bacterium | reverse complement strand
TCGGGAGGAAGCGGAAGATGCAGCCGGCGGGAACCAGGCGGCGGTTGACTGCCATGACCAGTCCGCGTGACTGGTGGAACGGCTGCTGATCTCGCCCACCCGGTACCCGCCAGCGCCTGACGACCGATTCGCCGACAGCGCTGACATTCGCGTCGAGCCAGCCGTCCGCCGGTCCGGGTTCCCTGCGGGAAGATGTTGTCACATCGCCAGCGGGGAGGTTGGCGGGACGCTCCGCACTCCAGCCGGTGGGATGGCAGCGGTTGTAGTGGTTGTGCGGGCTTCCTCGGGGGAGTCGGAAGCGCCTGCGGTGACGATTCTGTCTGCGGGCAAAGGGGAGAGGGGTGAAAATGGGCGAACTGGCGTCGGTTTTTTTGTTTGCGTGCCCCTCGAACAGGGCGATAAGATGGGACCCGTGACGCGGGAGGTTCGGCGGCTTTCCCGAGCGCTGTGCGGCGCTGAAACTCTGTCCGGTCCGAGGGAACTGGCTTCTGCGGAAGCCGTTCAATGAAAGGGCACTTGCCATGCTGATGACCCCCTCCTCCCTGCGTTCAAGTCGCCGCGGCATGTTGGCCGCTTCAGCAGGACTGGCCCTGCTGACCCTGCTGGGGGGCGCCGGGATGCGACCGCTCCGCAAGCTGTCGTACGACCCCAACGCCCGCTCGGTCGCGTTGTTCGATGGTCTCGAACAGGGTGACCTCGAAGCGACCGTCATCATGAAGAACCCGTTCGAGGGGAATGTCTTCCTCGAGAACAAGTCCGGCCAGCCGGTCACTGTGCGTCTCCCCCAGGCGGTGACCACCGTGCAAGTCCTGCAGCAGGGCTTTGGTGGTGGCGGTGGCATGGGCATGGGGGGTGGTGGCATGGGGGGCGGGATGGGTGGTGGCGGCATGGGGGGTGGCGGCGGTGGTCAGGCGGGTGGCGGTGGATTTGGCGGCGGCGGGATGGGTGGTGGTGGCATGGGCGGAATGGGTGGTGGCGGAATGGGTGGCATGGGTGGCGGGGGAGGGTTCTTCTCCATTCCCCCCGACAAGGTCGCCCAGGTTCCCCTCACCACCGTCTGCCTCGAACATGGCAAGGCCGACCCCAGCCCCCGCATGAAGTACAAGCTGGTCAAGGTCGAAGAAATGACCACCGACCCAGTGCTCCGCGAACTCATCGCCATGGTCGGCACGGGCAAGATCGATCGCCAGGTTGGCCAGGCCGCCGCGTGGCACCTCTCGAACGACATGTCGTGGGACGTGCTCGCCGCGAAGACGGTCAAGCGCATCGGCGGACTCCCCCCGCAGCCTTACTTCTCGCAGAACGAACTGCTCGCCGCCCAGCAACTCGTCTCGCAGGCGAAGGCGATTGCCCGCGAGAAGGAAAAGAACTCGGGCAAAGAACAGAACTCCCGCAAGATTCCTGAAAAGCGGATTTAACCCCGAGGCGGGCGGGTCGTCCCGCCGGGCTGTGGGTGCGGGAGGCCAGCAGTCCCCATCCGTCCCCAGCAGTCCCAGTCGGTTTTTTGAGAGCACTGAATCACTGAGGCGAAGTCCGTCTTCGCAACCCCGAGGGGAGGCCTCTTCCCACGGTTTGACCGACCTCTCCTCCCACACCCCGCCACTCCCACCGTGGGAATGGTGGGGTGTGGCTTTTTTGCCCCAGACCGATGTGGACCGGCTCAGTTGTGTGCCCATTGAGCCCGGGTTGGTATGCTCTAGGCCCGGTCACCCAATGTGGCCCCTGCTCCCCCATTCAGCCCCTGGCAGGCCCATGCTGTCGCACCTCAAAACCTCCTCGTTGCGGTTGCCGCTCGTTGCCTGCTGGGCGTTCGGCGGAGTCCTGACGGACTTGCTCCTGGCGAGCGCCGGGATGGCCCAGCCTCCCCTGGCGGTCGGGTCGCGTCGCGAACTGTTCGTCGAGCCAACCCTGATCGAACGCCTCGCGGGGCGGGCCGAACTCCGCCTCCATTCCCCCACCCCCCGGGAAGTCGTGCTCGACCACGACGCCCCCTGGGAGGGGAGTGGCTGCGTCTATCACAGCCTGTTCCTCGAGGGGGGGAAGTACCGGCTGTATTACGCCGCGGGCCATCTCGAGGTGACCGAGCGCGGCGTGGACGCCGGGAGCCACGGGTTGTTCTGCTGCTACGCCGAAAGCACCGACGGCCTGCGCTGGGTCAAACCGGAACTGGGTCTGCATGAGTACCAGGGGAGCCGGGCCAACAACATTGTGCTGGTTTCGGAACTGGTGGGGGGCCGGCGGACGCAGCCGGGCGAACCGGCGGTCTTCCGCGACGACAATCCCGCCGCCCCGGCCGCCGCCCGCTACAAGGCACTCATTCCGGTGCAATGGGCCGAAGGGGACGCCCGCCGGGCCCTGGTCGCCTACCAGTCCCCCGACGGACTGCGGTGGACTCCGCTGTCGCCCGAGCCGGTGATCACCGAGGGGGCGTTCGATTCGCAGAACCTCGCCTTCTGGGACGCCGAGGCGGGCTGCTACCGCGCCTACTGGCGGTACTTCACGGGGGATGGGCACAGCGACGCCAAGCGGTGGGATCCGCAGGGCGACCGCGCCATCCGCACGGCAGTCTCGACCGACTTCCTCACGTGGCGTGACCAGCACGATCTCGAGTACCTCGATTCTCCGTCCGAGCAACTCTACACCAGCCAGGTCAAACCGTACTTCCGGGCCCCGCACCTGAAACTTGGATTTCCCGCGCGGTACGTCGAGCGGGGTCACGCCGATCCTCCCGGACACGAAGCCCGTGCCCCGGTGACCGCCGAGCGTCTGCAGCGGTGGAGTCCCGCGCTCCGCAAGCTGCCCGAGCCCCAGCATCGCGAGTGGCGGGCCAAGAGCAGCGAACGCTACGGCCGGGCGCTCTCCGAATCGCTGTTGATGGCCAGCCGGGATGGCGTGCGGTTTCAGCGCTGGAACGAAGCGTTCCTCCGCCCGGGTCCCGAACGTCCCGGAACGTGGAACTACGGACAGCAGTTTCTGGCGTGGGGGCTGGTCCCCACGGCAGACAGCCTGCCTGGCGGTCCCGGGGAACTCTCGTTCTACGCGGTCGAAAGCTACTGGACCGAGCGGTCGTCCCTGCTGCGGCGCTACACGCTCCGGCTGGATGGGTTCGTCTCTTTGTGGGCGCCCCGCGCGGGGGGAGAACTGCTCACCCGCCCGTGCACCGTCGCGGGAGACCGGCTGTGGCTCAACTTCTCCACTTCCGCCGCGGGAGACGTGCGGGTCGAACTGCAGGAACTCGACGGGACGCCCCTCCCTGGCTACTCGCTCGCCGAGTGCGATGAACTGTTTGGCGACACCATCGACCGCGACGTGACCTGGAGGGGCTCGGCCCAACTTCCGGCACTCGACCGCCCCATCCGCCTCCGCTTCGCCCTCCGCGACGCCGACCTGTTCGCCTGGCAGTTTCGCCCCGAAGCCAAACCCGAGCGCTGATCGCGGCCCCTGGCTGGGGACACTGGCTGGCGACGGTGCGGTGACTGATGTGGCGACGCGGATGGCGACCCGGGTGATGACACGAACGTCGACGCTCGCGGCAGTTGCTCTTGTCCCGCAGGGTGGCGATACGAGCACTGCCCTGGCGGTTGACTGAGGCCGCTGACCTGAGGCCCGGTCCAGCGGGGTGGTCCCGCGAGATCGTTTGGTCTGATGGGCGAAGTGGGTTACATTGCGGACCGGAGATTGTGAGACCGCCGGGGGCTCTCTGCGGTCTCCCCCGAGGGGACCCACTTCCCGACGGCAGCCCTCCGCTGTCACTCACGAGGAGCGACCATGCCCGAGAATGACCTGCAGACCAGGCGGAGCGCCCGGTCTTGGGGGGGTGAGGGGGCGACGGGAGCCGGGGCCACCGCGCCGCTTCCTCCCGACCGGCTTGTCTCCGCCGACTTCTATCGCGGCGCGGTCATGCTGCTGATGATGGGGGAACTCCTGCGCTTCAGCCAGGTGGCCAAGGCGTTCCCCGAGAGCCGGTTCTGGCAGTTCCTGGCCAGGCACCAGACGCACGTCGAGTGGACCGGGTTGACGCTCCACGATCTGATCCAGCCCTCCTTTTCGTTCCTGGTGGGGTTGGGGCTGGCCTACTCGGTCGCCGCCCGCAAGCAGCGCGGCGAATCGTTCCGCTCCCAGGCGCTGCACGCTGGCTGGCGG
>CAIUHT010000432.1 GCA_903898975.1 uncultured Planctomycetaceae bacterium | reverse complement strand
GGGTTCGAGGGACGGCCCGTCCCGGTGACCTCGACGCTGGTGATATTGTCGAGACTTTCCAGGGCAGTGCGGACCTGGGCGGCGGTCGCGTTGTGGGGGATGGGGGCGGTTGACCGGCCCGCGAATTGCAACTGGAAGAATCCCGCGCTGGCCTCGGTTGAGATGGCCTGCGATTCGCGGATGGCAGGCCGGCTGGTGGTCGGCGACCGACCTTCGGTCTCGGTGAAGATGACCAGCTGGGCGGGTGTGACGAGGGTCGAGGTAGCGACCGTCAATTGCGGAACATCGATCTTGTCGGCGGCCACGAACGCGATCCGCCACGGGGAGTTGGCGCGACCATCGCCGCTGACTTCGACACGGTCGATACCCGCCAGCGCCTCGAGGGCGGCGCGGACCTGGGCGGCGGTGGCATTGTGGGCCAGCAGGCTGGTCTGTTGACCGTCGTAGCCCAGTCGGAATTCCCCTCCGTTCGCCGACCCGAGCGAGATTTCCTGCACTTCATAGGTGGCGCGGCGACCTTCGGTGACCGTGGTCACCGTGGCGCGACCGGCGAGCGCGTTGACGTTGACGACGTCGTCTCCCGCTCCAGTGTTCAGCTGCACTCCCCCGCCCGCGGTGTTGTCGATGACAAACTGATCGGCGGCCCCCCCCAGGGTGAGCGAAACATTCTCGAGGCCGCGATAGTCGAGATCCCGGGCGAACAGGCCGAGGATCTGGGTGGGAGTCAGTCGTCCCGTGACGGCGGTCGGGGAACCGGAGTTGTCGATCAGGAGTTGATCCTGGAAGCCCTGCGCGAAGGCCTGCGTGAGGATCCCCGCGACGGCCTTCAGGGGCATGAAGACACTGTCGTAGACGGGGACCGTCGAGGGGCGGGCATCGTTCCCGTGGCCTGCGTCGATCGTGCGGTTGCCGTAGGAATCGAAATAGAGCTTCCTGCCGGCCGTGAGCGATTCGAGGGCTGTCTCGACGGAGCCGGGTCCAGTGGCCGGCGCGTTGAAGCCGATGGGCGCGGTCGTGTGGCCAGCGTGGGTGAGGGCGAAGGTGCCACCGAGGGCCGTCGAGGAGAAGACCTGCTCGGGGGAGGCGTTGCGGAGGGTGGTGATCTGGAGGGGGATCTGGCTGGTGGGGCCCACCAGCAGTTCGGGCAGGTCCTCGAGGGCCGGTTCGATGAACTCGACCAGCCATGGATCCGCGCTGGTGCCGCTTCCGGTGACCCGCACCTCGCCAATCGTGGAGAGATTCTCGAGCGCGGCCTTAACAACGCTGGGAGTCGCGTTCCAGGAGATGGGTTCGGTCTCCTGGCCGCGGAATACGAGGGTCAGGCTGCCCGACTGGGCGGCGGTGGAGATCTGCTGCAGTTCGCGGTTGACGCGCAACTCTCCCAGCTTGAGATTCCGCGAGTCGGCGGTGAAAGCCGGCGTATCCGCCCCGGTCAACTGGACAATCCAGGGAGTTGACTGAGTGCCCTCACCGGTGACGGCGATGGAGGAGCGGAAAGCGGTCGCGGGGATCACCTGGTCGGTGATTCCGGGCCCGGTCCAGTTGGCGAGCAGGGTGGCTGCGCCGCCGTTTTCGAACATCCGGACCTCGAAGCTGTGCATCCCGGCACGCAGATTGGGTCGCAAAACACTGGCGCGGGTCAGGTTCGCGTGCAGGCCGTCGTTGTCGAGAATCTGGACCCCATCCAGCCAGAGTGCCGAGCCGTCGTCACTGGTGGTCGAAAAGCTGTAGTCCCCCGTCACCGGGATGAAGATGTTGCCCGTCAATCGGACCGCGAACCGGTCGGTCGGGCCCCCGGGCCAGAACGAACCGAGGGTTCTGGTGAAGTTCACATTCGGCACCGTTTCGACCCGGGTGGGCGGGGCGTCGAAGTTGACATCGGCGAGGCGGCTGATCGACTTGCCGACGTCGTAGAACTCGGCCTTCAATCCCTGCTGCTGGGGCACCAGGGCGGCGGCTTCGAG
>CAIUHT010000431.1 GCA_903898975.1 uncultured Planctomycetaceae bacterium | reverse complement strand
CCCCTGGAACATGCCTTGAGCGATGGCGAGGATTTCGAGCTGGTGGGGAGTCTGCCCGCCAGCCAGGCGGCAGCGCTGGATGCCTCGGGTCTGGCCGTGTGCGTGGGCGAGATTGTGGAACGGGCGGGGCTGTGGCTGCGACATCCCGACGGGACCGAGCAGCCACTCGCGTTCGCGGGCTGGAAGCACGGCTTCACGGCACCGAGGTAGCGACCCGCCCCAGCACTGAGCTCCCTGCGGCCGCGGCCAACAGTACCGACGGCCAACTGCGGCGGCGGCTGTTGATGCTGCTGTGAAAAACTCAGCCCGCAGCGGGGCCGCGCGACTCTGGGAGGGGGCGCCGGGGGGGGAGAGATCGACTGCGGGTGGGAATGAATCGCGAGAGCAGCAGGCCCCCCAGCACCACGAAGAACACGACCGGCAGGCGGATGTCGGCTTTGACCAGCAACAGGTAATGCAGGCAGCCGAGGATTGCGGCGGCATACGCCAGGCGATGCAACTGCTTCCAGCGGGCCCCGCCCAGGGCGCGGATCATGGCGTTGGTCGAGGTCGCCGCGAGTGGCAGCATGATCAACAGGCTGGCCCCGCCAATGGCGAGATACGGACGGAGCGCGATTTCGGACCAGGTGCTGGCCAGGGACCATTCGCGATCGAGGCCGAAAAAGAGCAGGAAGTGCGCCAGGCCATAGGCGAACGCATAGAGCCCGAGGGTCCGCCGGGAGGCACCCAGCCAGCCCCACCCGGCCCAGCGGACCAGCGGTGTGACGGCGAGCGAGAGCACCAGCATGATCAGCGAGAGCATCCCGGTGGTGCGGATGGAGAAGTTGATGGGGTTGCCCCCCAGGTTGCCCCGCCAGGCGTCGTAGGCGAGCAGCAGTCCGGGGACCGCCGCGTTCCAGAGCACCATCCGCTTGGCAAAGTTCACCGCTTGCGACATGTCGATCAGCGCCCGTTCTCAGGGAAACAACTCAGATCACCCCCGTGTGGACTGCCGGGATCGTTCCCCGCCCGCACCCACTGGCGGAGGGGGCCCGCACACTGTGGGAATGGTGGCCACCAACGAATCTCGTGGCGACCAACGGGGCGCCCAGCCTGGCCTCGGTGGTGGCACTTGTGGGGCGTTCCCCCGACGGAGCCGGGGAAATCACACCGCCAGGGCGGCGCGCTGTTCGCGATTCGCCCGTTCGGCGGACTGCGGCGGGCTAGAAATTCCGCCGCAGGTCGAGGCCTTCGTACATGTGCGCCACCTGCTCGGCGTAGCCGTTGAACATGAGCGTCTTCTGCCGGCCCGATTTCCCCAATCGCTGCTCGGTCGCCTGGCTCCACCGCGGATGGTCGACCTGTGGGTTCACGTTGGCGTAGAAGCCGTATTCGTACGGGGCCGACTCGTTCCAGCTGGTGCGCGGCTGCGTCTCGGTGAGCGTGATCCGCACGATCGACTTGATTCCCTTGAACCCGTACTTCCAAGGCACCACCAGCCGAAGCGGCGCCCCGTTCGCGTTGGGCAACTCTTTGCCGTAGAGTCCGCTGGCCAGCAGCGTGAGCGGATGCAGCGCTTCGTCGAGTCGCAGGCCTTCAACATAAGGCCAGTCGAGGACCCGCGTCTTTTGCCCGGGCATCCGCTGGGGGTCGAGCAGCGTCTCGAACGCGACGTACTTCGCCTTGCCCAGTGGCTCGACCACCTTGAGCAGTTTCGACAGGGAAAAGCCCGCCCAGGGAATGACCATCGACCAGCCCTCGACGCACCGCATGCGGTAGATGCGTTCTTCAGGCGGACTGAGCTTCAGGATCTCGTCGAGGTCGAAGGTCTTGGGGTTGTGCACCAGGCCGTCCACCTCGACCGTCCAGGGCTTCGCGACAAAGTTGCGGGCGACCGCCGAGACCCGCTCTTTGCTGGTGGTGAACTCGTAGAAATTGTTGTAGTTCGTGACCACGCGGAAGGGGGTTTGGGCCTCCTTGGTGGTGTAGCCCTTCGACTCGGCGTTCCCGGCGGGGTCGCGGTTCGCCGCGTCGTTCCCGGTCTCCTTCCGCTCGGCCTGGGCGACCTGCACCCCGTCGGCCAACTCTTCGTCCTGGCCCTCTGCTGCGGTTTCGCCT
>CAIUHT010000430.1 GCA_903898975.1 uncultured Planctomycetaceae bacterium | reverse complement strand
TAAAGCATTGTCTGAAATGGCTTTACATCTTTTTGTTTGGATAATCAGAAAATATTCAAATTGGAAATCAGAAATGGTGGCGGATGCCAGTAGGGGGTTTCCCTACTCCCAGCAGGGAAGGACAGCTTCCTCGACAAAACTCCTCTCACCACAACGACTTGCGATGACTCGCTTCTCCAAAAAATGCCTGCTCGCCTCGCTGATCGCGGGGTTGGTTTGCACGGCGACCGCTCAGGCCGATGACGTTCCGGTTCTGATCCGCTACTCCAAGGCCCCCCAGAAAGAACACCGCGATCGGGTGCGGAACAAGGGGGGAGTGGTTCACAACACCTTCAAAGTGGTCCCCGTGATTTCGGCGACCGTTTCGGAAGACGAGGTGGAGGCCCTGCTTGAGTCGGCCGACGTCGTGTCGGTCGAATACGATGGCGTGATCGAGGCCCACGCCGAGATCGACGCCACCTGGGGCCTGACCCGCATCGGGTGTGCTCCGGTCTTCGGTGGGACCTACACCGGTGCCACCGCCCCCGCCTTCGGCACCGGGGTCAAGGTCGCCATCATCGACTCGGGGATTGACTACAACCACCCCGATCTCGCGGCGAACTACGCCGGTGGTTACGACTTCGTCAACAGCGATGCCGACCCGCTCGACGACTACGGCCACGGGACTCACGTCGCCGGGACGGTCGCCGCCGTCCGCAACGACACGGGAGTGCTGGGGGTGGCCCCCGGGGCTCGGCTGTATGGCCTCAAGGTGCTCTCCTCCGCTGGATCGGGGGTCTGGAGTTCGGTGATCTCGGCTCTCGACTGGTGCGTTGCGAATCAGATCGCCGTCGCCAATGTCAGCCTGGGCAGCACCTCGTATCCCGGTGGCTCGGTCGAGGCCGCGTTCTGGAACGCCCAGCAGGCCGGAGTGGTTATCGTCGCCTCGGCAGGCAACTCGGGACCGGGTGTCGATACGGTCAACTACCCTGGCAAGTTCTCTTCGGTCATCGCTGTCGGCTCAATCGACTACACCTCGAACGCCTCGACGTTCTCCAGCACTGGCCCGGCTGTCGCCATCTCCGCCCCTGGCTCAGACATCTACTCGACCGGGATGGGGGGTGGGTACGAGGTCAAGAGTGGGACTTCGATGGCGGCTCCCCACGTCAGCGGTGTCGCCGCCCTGATGGTGGGTGGCGGACTGATCGACCAGAACGCCAACGGGTTGATCAACGACGAAGTTCGCAGCATCCTGACCTCAACGGCGGAAGACCTGGGCCCTGCGGGCCGCGATGACACCTTCGGCTACGGACTGGTTGATGCCGAGGCCGCGATGGTTGTGGTGGCTGGCTTGGTGCCTCCTCCTCCCCCCCCCCCTCCTCCTCCCCCCCCTCCTCCTCCCCCTCCCCCCCCTGAGCCGGTCTTCGTGGCCCCCAGTAACCTCGCCGCGACTCTCGCCAGCCGAACGGTGACCCTGAACTGGAGCGATAACTCGGACTGTGAAACGGGTGTGGAAGTGCAGTACGGAACGGTGAAGTCGGGTATCGTGACCTGGAAAACCTGGACCACCACCACCTCGAACGCGACGACCTTCACCGGCACCCTGCTGAAAGGGAGCTATCGCTTCCGAGTGCGAGCCGTGACTGGCAGCCCCGCGACCTACACCGACTGGTCGAACGAAGTCTCCCTCACGATTCGGTAG
>CAIUHT010000429.1 GCA_903898975.1 uncultured Planctomycetaceae bacterium | reverse complement strand
CGTTCACCTTCGTGAAGATGGAACCGTCGTCGCCATCGACGAGGCCGGTGCGGAGCATCCGCTGCCGATCGAATACAACCCGAACGGCAAGCCTTTCGTGCACTTCGTCCACGACCAGGCCGGCACGGATTTCAAACTGTGGCTCACAAGGGAGTTCTACCGAGCATTCCGCGGTGCGATCCCCGACGGCTACGAGGCGTTCCACGTCGACGGCAACAGGGCGAACCTGAAGCCCTCCAACCTCGATATCCGCCCGAGGTCGAGGGTCAAGTCGCGGTTCAGGTTGCCTACGGCACCGAGGGGAGGTGGCTTCACCCCAGCTGCTTGACTACCCCCCCCCCCGTCCTACCAACCGAGCTCCGGCGCAGGCGCACCACCTGCGCCGGCTGTTTCGGGCTGGTGCGGCATGCCGCTATGACGGTGGTTTGGTGCTGAACGAGCGGAACGCAACGATGGGAATCGGGAGGATGCAAACCAACCAGGGTTAAGTGCTGCATCATCACAGTGGCCGTGTCCCGCAAAACCATGGACCAGATCTCTTCACTCGCGCCGCAGTAACCACTCAACCACCGTGACGGCGCACGTGCTGTTGGAAGAGCGACTCAGATGGCCGCCAATCGCGAGCGAACTGATCAGCCAGCTTGAGCCATACGCGCAGCCGTTCCGCCTTTGGCGGGGGGTCAATCCCCCAGTACTCTCGCAAGATTGCATCTGGCACCCGATTCACGGCGTCTAGGAATTGAGCCTCAATGTCGTTGAGCGCTCGATTGATGTAGAGCCCGCCCCTTCGCGTGTCATTCCGCATTGCCACGCTGCCCGCTGAAAACAGATCTCTCACCTGAGTGCAAAGCACTCCATGATAGGTCATTAGATAGAGCGCGACATCGTCATACTTCCCACGCTCCCGTGACGGACTGACGACCTGCGGCGACACAAATGCACCCTCAGCGCGCAGGGCTAGTTTCTGTTCAGTAGTTAACGAGGTGTAGAGCCGGACGTCCGGCGGAAGCGTGTGGATCTCCTCGCGCTCGTCCTCAATCCACCACAATCGCCGGCCGCTCCCGCGTGCATGCTCTTTGGCATACTTTCGAATCACAACCATCTTGTCGTGCATTTCCATCGTGCGGAACCGCTCGTATGGAACTGAGACTCGGTCAAAAAGACTGCGCTCCGCTTCCATGTCAATCTCGAAGCGTGGTACATGGGATGTTCTTACGTGCATGACGACATTTTCATAGCGTCGCCACCTGACGCCCGCCGGTGCCCCCATCTTCGCGTACAGCACGTACACGATGTCCACGCCGGGTCGGCGATCGCTCTCTAGGACACTGTTTGCAACGCAGCGCCAACTCGATCCCTCAGTGAACTTGACTTCGATACCGAATCGCCCGACAGCCACATCGGGAAACCACTGGCCGTTTCCTGGCGGCGTGACTTCCGCGTAGGGCAGCGCTCGCTGCGCCTCGGCCCGGACGGCGCTCTCGAAGTGCTTTGCGGATTCAAATCCAGTACTTGCTGCCATCGCAGCCAGCCGGGCTGCGATTACCGAAAGATGCGATTCGAACTCTTCGACTGTCACTTAGCACCTGACCGAAGAGAATCGGCAAGCGCCCTCGCGACATGCCAAGCTAATACTGGCGGAACGGCATTCCCGATTTGGCGCTCTGTCTCTCGGAGCTTCGCCTTGAAGATGAAAGAGTCGGGAAATGACTGGACTCTCGCTGCTTCGCGCATCGACATTCGCCTCGGCAAATCGTAATGGAACTGAATGTTCCCATGACATTCTGCGCGCATCGTGTACCCAGGGCGATCTCGACGCAACTGCCGCCCGCCTTGGTCTTGACTCCGTTTCGCTTCACTCCAGATGTGGCTGAAGGCAGCGTCGGACGGAAGCGTTTTCAAATCATCAAGCGCCGCACCCGCCGTGATCCACTCACCGCGCGGATGAGTCGGTGCCGGGGGCACGAACTCAGCGATCTCGGGAAGCGTGCCAACGATGAGCACACGCTCCCGAGTTTGGGGAACACCGTAGTCCGCGGCTTGATAAAGGTCGTGGCGTATCCTGTAGCCCAACGCGCCGAAGTCGCTAACTATTGTTTCGAGTGATGTCTTGT
>CAIUHT010000428.1 GCA_903898975.1 uncultured Planctomycetaceae bacterium | reverse complement strand
TTGGGGGCTCGCAAGCCGGGGGGGCGGTCGGGCTCGGGGCGGTTTTCTGCACAGGGGCGGCCGGGGCGGCCTGGTGCGGGCCCGGGGAACGCGCGACGAGGGGCAGGGGGCTCGCGTGGGGCTGGCTCGGGTGGGTCTGGCTCGGGTGGCGCGGGGCCTGGTGGCGGACGTCCTGGGGGCCGGGGGCCTGGCGGGCGAGGAGGAGGGGGAGGCCGGGGCCGTAAGCCCGTCGCCGCCGGACTGCTGCGGTTACGCCGCCTCGATGGCAACCGCTACGCCTTGCAGGCACCGCACTGCGCGCTCGAGCGGTCGGAAGATATGGATGAAGTGCGGCAGATGATTGCGGGGGGCGAGGCCGAGATTGCCCGCGACGAGTTGCTGTACCTGGTGGCCGATTGCCGGGCGTTCCTCGAAGCGCACAACCTGCTGGGCGAACTGGCGCTGGAAGATGAGGATGTGTCGCTGGCGCGGGGCCACTACGGGTTTGGGTACGAGATTGGCATGCTGAGCCTGGGAAAAGATTTTCGGGGGACGCTGCCAGCCCGCCGCGATTACAACCCCGAGTTCTTCCTGGCAGGCCGCGGGCTGGCGCGGTGCCTGATTGCCCGGGGCCAGCGGCAGGAGGGGCGGGAGGTGCTGGAGCAGTTGGCGCGGCTGGATCCTCGAGAGGAACTGGTGCGGGGGCTGCTGGACGAATTGGATGAGCAGGACCGGACTGGCCAGATTCCGCCAGTTGTCAGCCTGCCGGACGAGGACAATGACGACGAACCCGACGAAGAGTGAGCCTGGCCAGCCAGCCCCGCCCGGGCCTGGGCCCCGCCTGCTGGACCTGACCCGCAAGGAACTGGAAGTGTGGTGCGAGGCCCACGGGGTTCCCCGTTTCCGCGCCGACCAGATCAGGCGGTGGGTCTTTGGCAAACGGGTCAACAGTTACGACCTGATGACCGACCTCCCGGCCCGGCTGCGCGACGACCTGAAGCGCGAGTTGACGCTGTTTTCGAGCGAGGTCGTGCGGCATCAGAAATCGGTCGATGGGACCGAAAAGCTGCTGTTGCGCCTGCACGATGGCGAGCACGTCGAGTGCGTGCTGATGCGCGAGGAGGACCGGCGGACCATCTGCCTGAGCACCCAGGTGGGGTGTGGCATGGGCTGCGTCTTCTGCGCCAGTGGACTGCTGGGCCTGACCCGCAACCTCACCGCGGGGGAGATTCTCGAGCAGGTGCTGTGGCTCGACCGGCTGCTTCCAGCGACCGAGCGGATCACCAACGTGGTGGTGATGGGGATGGGTGAACCACTCGCCAATCTCAAGAACCTGCTGACGGCCTTGGCGGCCCTCGAGGAAAAGGGAGGGCTGGGGATGTCGACCCGGCGGGTGACCATTTCGACGGTCGGGTTGCCCGAGAAAATGGCCGACCTGGCCCGGCTCGACAAGTCGTACAACCTGGCGGTCTCCCTGCACGCCCCGAACGAAGCGTTGCGAAATGAGCTGGTCCCGATGAACGGGAAGGTCGGATTGCAGCGGGTGCTGGACGCGGCGGACCATTACTTTGACGTCACCGGTCGGCGGGTGACTTATGAGTACGTCGTGTTGCGGGATCGGAACGACGCGGCAGACCACGCCCGCGAGCTGGGGCGGTTGCTGCAGGGGCGGAATGCGCACGTGAACCTGATTCCGATGAACTCGGTGGGCGAACTGCCGTATCGGGATCCCTATGCCGAGCGGTTGCGCGAGTTCGTGGCGATCCTCGAGCGAGCCGGGGTGACGACCACGGTCCGCAAGCGGAAGGGAGCCGACATCGACGCGGCGTGCGGGCAGTTGCGGCTGCGG
>CAIUHT010000427.1 GCA_903898975.1 uncultured Planctomycetaceae bacterium | reverse complement strand
GGAGTTCGTCGGCGGCCGGTTCCCCTTCTTCGAGGGACACATCCCCGGGAGCCGACTGCCAGGCGCAGACGGGGTTGGGCCGCACGGCACTCACTGCAAAAACCGCCAGGCACAACCACAAGACCCAGGCTGGCCGACCACGTCGCCTGGCGTGCCCGGAGACGCCACAGAGAGTGCTGCCGGTGGTCTGTGGGGCAATGAGGGCCGAGGACTGCTGCGAGACAGACATCTCAATTCCCGGCTGGGGCAGAGAAGAAAAACTCGGCAACAGAGGCTGGCCAACGGAAGAGGTCACATGGTTCATGGCTGGGTCCCCCGAGCCGATCCCGCCAACTTGGGAAGTGCGGCCAATCGCTCTTTCGCCTTGGGGGCAAACTCGCTTTCAGGAAATTGAGTCAGCAGTCGGGTGTAGGTCTTGCGGGCCGCCGTCGGCTGTGCGAGCGACTCCTGGCACGTCCCCGCATGGTACAGCGCCGCCGACTGCCAGTAGGGAAAGTCGTATCCAATGTCGACTTTCAGATAGTCGTCGAGCGCGTTCTCGTAGTTCTTCTCAAGCACCCAGGTGTCGGCGGTCAGCAGTTGGGCCCGCGCGGCGGTCTCGGTCTTCCGTCCCTGGGGGCTCTCGATCGCCTTCGCAAACCACTCCCGCGCCTGCGGAAACAGTGCCTGGTTCTTGCACGCCCGCCCCTGCACCTCCCAAACCTGGTACAGCAGCGGCGACTCGGGGTTCCACTGCTGCATCGCCTCGACTGCCCGCGTCACTCCGTCGTATTGCTTCTCGCGGAGCGCCGCCTCGGCCAGCCTCACAAACACCCGCCCGAACCACGGCTTCCCGGCCACCGCCGGTTCCGCCTGCCGGGCCAAGAGCGCCTGCAGGCCCCCCTTGGCTTCCGCCACCTGCTCCTGCATCAGTTGCGCCTCGGCCCGGGCGAAATCGGCCTCCAGCCGGTACGCTCCCGCCGGAAATCGCTCGATCGACAGGTCGGCGAGGCGCTTCACTTCGGCCCAGTCGGCCCGCTCGCGGGCCATGTTCTCCAGCTGGTAGACCGCCCGCTCGGCGGCCCCGGGCTCGGCCTGGGCATTCCCGGCCACCTGCTGGAATTGCTCGCGCGCCGGCCCGAGGCGATCGGCCAGCAATTCACTCTCGGCCAGGATCACCCGCGCATTCCACGAGAGCGGACTGGCGGGATACTCGGCCACCAGCCGGGCAAACAGCGCGTCGGCCCGCTCGAACCGCTCGGCCTCATAATGCTGCGTGGCCCAGTCGTCGAGTGCCCGATCGGCGCGGGGATGCCTGGCGAACCGTTGCAGCAGCGTGGTGAAGCTGCGATCGGCCCCGGCGGGTTCGTCGAGGTCGAACTGCAACCGGCCCGCCCGCCAACCCGCCTGGAAGACGTGGTCCGATTCGCCAGGCAGGGCCGCCGCCCGGGTGAATGCCTGCAGCGCCTCGGCCCGCCGACCCTGCGCCAGCAGCGACTGCCCCACCATGAACGATCCCTCGGGCGTCAGGGCGTGCGCGGGATACTCGGTCACCAGCTGCTGAAACGCCTCCGCCGCCTCGGTGTGCCGCTCTTGCCTCGACCGGCTCCAGCCCAGGTCAGCCAGCGCGCGTGGTCGCCGGACCGGGTCTTTTGTCAGCGCCACCAGGTCGGCGTAGAGTCGCTCGGCGTAGGCGAAATCGTCCCGGGCGTATGCGATTTCGCCCACTTCCAGCAACGCGGTCTCCCGCTCGGGAGTGCTGGTGAACTCGCTGGCCAGGGTCTGCAGCGCCAGGTCCACCTGGGGCTTGTCGCCCGCCAGTGCCGCGGCGATCGCCGAGAGCGACCACGCCTGGCTGGCGAACGCCCCTCGGGGCTGACGTTCGAGGTAGGCGGCGATGTCGGCCCGCCCCAGGCCGCATTCCCGCTCGATGGTCTGCCGCTCGGCGTCGGTGGGGGCCTGGCCGGCAATGGCCCGCGACTGCTGCCGGGCCAGTTCGATGTGAGCGGCGGCCCGCTGCAGGTAGAGATCGACGAAATCGCCCCCGCCTGGTTCCCGCGCCACCTGTTCGAGCAGCGGAGCGGTCGCCTGCAGGCTGGCCTGGTAGTCGGCCAGTTTCAGCAGCGCCTCGCCCCAGTAGTAACGAGCCTGCTGCCGGGTGCTGTCGATCTCGCTCGACTGCACCACCCCCTGGAAGATCGCGACCGCCTGCTGGAACAGGGTCTTGGCCTCGTCGGGCCGCCCGTCCCGTTCGGCCCGGGCCCCTTTGACCGTCAGGGTCCGCCCCCGCAGAATCGCCTGCCGCTGCCGGAGTCGTCCTTCCGGGAATTCGGCCTGGTACCGCGTCGCAATCGCTTCGGCCTGGGGAATCTGGCCGGCGTTCAGTGCACTGGCCTGGGCCGAGTTCAGGGCCTCTTCCCGCAACTTCCCCATGGGCCAGTCGGTCAGCAGTTGCTCGAACCGCTGCTGGGCCGGGCCAAACGCCCCGACCCGCAACAGGGCGTCGCCCGCCTGGTAGAGCATCTGTTCGGCTTGGGGCGCGGGGCGCACCTTGGGGTAGGCTGTCAGCAGCCAGTCGGCGGCCGCCTGCCATTGTCGCTGCTTTTTCAGGGCCAGCCCCACCCACAGGCTGCCATCGGCCGCTGTCTCGACCGCGGCCGCCGCCTGCCTCAGGGCCGCCTCGGCTTCCGGAAACTTCTGCGACTCGTACAGGGCGTAACCCTGGTTGAGCAGCGCCCGCGACCGCTGTCGACCTTCCGGAAACTCGGCCAGGTACTGCGCGAACTCCCCCGCCGCCTCGGGATACTTTTTCTGCCCAAACAACAGATTCCCCAGTGCCATCCGCGAGTCGGCGGCGTATTCGTGCCCCTTCATCTCGGCCAACTGCCGGTACGAGACCACCGCCGCCTCGGCCTGACCCAACGCCTCCTGGGCCTTCGCCCGCCCGAACTGACAGTCGGCCGCCATGGCCCCCTGCGGGAATTTTTCCAGGGCTCGGTTGAACGACTCCAGCGCCGGTTGAGGCTGCGCCGTGGCCAACTGGGCCTCGGCCAGGTACGGCAGTGCGTGCTCGAGGTAGGCGTCGGCGGGGTACGCCGTGATGAACTCGGACAGTTCCTGCCGGGCTGCGGGGTAGTCGCGCAGCTGGAAACTGCTGTGACCAACCCAGTACCGCGCCTGGGGAACCCGCTTGGCCTGGGGATGCTGCTTGAGGAACGCCCGGAAGGCGTCGCGGGCTGGGCCGAATTCGTTCAGGCGAACGTGGGCCAGGCCCAGCACAAAGCGGGCACTCTCGGCCTTGGCGTTCCCGGGCGATTTCTTCAGGAACTGCGTGAGCGCGTCGACCGCCTGCCGATACCGCTCCCGCTCGTAGAAGCCGACCCCCAGCTTGTACGACTCGAGTTCGTCGGCCTCCTCGGCCTGGGCGGCGAGGACCGCGGACGACCCGCCCAAGCCCGGCAGAGCCGGCAGCAGCGCCAGGCTCAGGCACAAGAGCATCCCCGGCCTCCCGATGTGTCGGGAGGAACCTCGCAGGATCTGGCTCCGGGGGGTCGAAAGGGCGGACATGGCGTACGCGCGGAGTGCCTCCAGGAAAGGGAGCAAGACGGGGCCCGATGGTATCCCAATTGCAGTTCGCCCCACAAGCACCCGACTGGTTCTCTCCCGCACCCTCACCGCACCCAATAGACAACCTGGGCAAGCTGGATAAAATAGAGAAAGCGTACCCGCCTGGGATGCGTAAGACGCACCGGCCGCGTCCCCTTGCGGACGCGGCAAGCTGCACGGCTGGCGATGCATGATTGGCGCTGGACGGTCCACCCGACTGCGAAAGAGAACCCGTCGGCTGTGAACGCTGAATCGCGCACAGCCGGCCAGCCGATCGCCGGCATTCGCCGGTCGAGAGTCCCGTCCCGCTGGGGCGCTCAGCACGCGCCCAAGCGACTTGCGGCTGGCCACCCCAGGCATCGCGCCCTGCGTCTCGCGGAGCGTTCTGTGCGTGGACCAATCGGTGTCGGGACAGGATCTCTGTCCCGACATCGCAACGTGAGGCGTCGCATCAGGTGGAGGCGGGAGTGGAGTTGGGCAGCGTGAAAGCCGGGTGCCAGTCGAGCGTGGTTCGTTGCGGCCCGGTCAGCAGATCGAGCGCTGGACGACCGTCGCAGTTCAAACGCCCGACCGCTGCCCGCGACGAAAACTGCGATGGCTCGTCCCGGGCTTTCCCGCTAGAGTTCGCCCGCGCGCCGGGCCGGGCTGGCGTACTCTCCGCCGTCCCCCTCTCTGAAGCTTCGCATGGAAGACTGGGATTTTTACGTCGCTCCCGTTGACGATCAGAACGCCTCGATCTTTGTCGACCTGGGGTTGTTCGAATCGGCTCCCGAAGCCGACCGCCCCTGCCTGCTGCGAGTCGCCACGCCCCTGCTCGCCCCCCGCGAAGATGGCCTCAGCGACGATGCCGAGACGGAAGCCCTCTACGGCCTCGAAGACCTCCTGTTCGCCCAGGTCGCCCGGGGCCTGCAGGCCCGCTACGTCGGACGGATGACCACCCAGGGTCGGAGGGAGTTTTTCTACTACGGTGCCTCGGGGGCGGGACTTGACCGGGCCATCGCCACCGTGCAGCAGGCGTTTCCGCAATATCCCCTGCAGCACTCCAGCCGCGACGACCGCGACTGGCAACTCTTCTTCGATGTGCTCTATCCCAGCGAACTCGACCTGCAGAGCATCCAGACTCGTCGGGTCGTGCAGGAACTGCTCGACCAGGGAGACGACCTGAGTGTCCCGCGGGAAGTCACGCACACCGCCTACTTTCCCTCGCCCCATGCGCGGGATCAGTTTGTGCAACAGCTGGCCCCCGAGGGGTTTCGCATCACCCTCGACGACCTCGAAGAACCCGACGCCGAGTATCGGTTTGGCGCCCGCCTCAGCCGGGTCGATCGGGTCGATCTGGAAGCGATCGACGCCCTGGTGATCGATCTCTACCTGCGGATCGGCACACTGGGTGGCGAGTACGACGGTTGGGAGACCGAACTCCGGAACTGATCCCTCTCGGCGCGGGGTCCCGGTCGTCAAAAACCTGTTGGCCGACAGTCCGGCGTGGCCCGTGCCAGCGCGACATCACGCGTGGCACCGACCGCGACCGCAGGCCCTCGGCCGACGGTTCGCACTCGCGCCCCGGTGCCACACACGGGTGCCACAGTCGGTTGGCAGCGCCCCCGGCCACAGCCCAGGGCTCGCGCAGCGGCACTCCAGCGTGCCACGCGGGCTCGTTGCCAAGCTGGCTCGTTGCTGGAGCTGATGCCGATGCCCAAAGCGGCCTTTTCAGCACCGTGCTCGCGCTCGCTTGTGCGTCCCACGTTCGCACATCTCGCGCAGGCGTTCGCACGTTCGCGACTGCCAGCGTCCGTCGGCGATCCGGCTCCCGTCAGCGCATTGGCCAGCGTTAGTGCTTGGGAGGAGTGCGACCGAGGGGAGGCGTGGACCGCAGCGACAGTCCATCAATCACCCCCAGCAGCAGCAACCACCCCGACAGCGTCAGCAGCAGCAAGACGTAGAGGGTGAAGCGGACCGGGTGCGGGTTGCGGGTCACCCACCAGTCCCCGAGGGGGACCAGCACTCCCAGCAGCACCAGCAACCAGGCGATCTGGCAGCGACGCCGCAGTTGACGCCGGGCGTGGATCCAGGCCCCCGAAGCGGCAGCCCCGGAAGAATGCCCGCTGTTCTGCAGCAGTTCGCGCGCCTGCCGACCGTGCCAGCGGAGCAGGCTGAACCCCCCGGACAGCAGGGCGAAGCCGACCGCCAGCGACGGAAGCAGCGAGTCTGAGCCGAGCTCGGGAGGCATGCGTGACGGGGACAGGAGTGGAGCGAGCGGGAGGGACCGCAGAAAAGCGGGCTTTTCCCGGCGAAAATCGCCCGGGCGATCTGGCCAAGCTGGTGCCAGTCCCGTGGACGCGGTCGGGACAACGCTCCCTAACCCTATCGCTCCAATCGGGTTGGAGCAACACAAGCCGACCTGGGCCCGACTGGACCCGCCCTGGAGCCGAGGTTGAGCGGGGTGGCTGGGCGACCCGATCGGGAGGGGGACGAGCCTGCCCGAGGGGGTGGCTTCACATTTTTTTCAAAATGGTAACTCCTTGCCACAAAAGTTCCTTAGGGCAAAAGCGAGCGTCTGGACGGGGTGCGATTGGGACGATTTTGCTTGACACTCGGATTCCCCGGTTTATAGTGCGGTCCTACTGTGGGAACACAACTGCTGGGGCCGATATTGAAAACAGGCCCCATATGTTGTGGAATTTCGTCGATACTCTATTGACGGAACACAGTGTTCTGCAGTACAGTCGAGCAAATCAAGTCGCTTTCTAAACGCGGCGTGCTTGCGGCTGTCACCTCTCCCCTCAGGACTCTTCCAGGAACGCACGATGCGTACTCAGCAAGGAAACGCAGTGAATGACCGGGTCACGACGAACGGTCAGTCGACGAACCGGCCCCGGGCGATGCATGTGCCGGCCCACTTCTGTCCGATCGGCACCGATCCGTTCGACACCTGCGAGTGGGAACTCCGCTCGGCCCAGATCAAGGACGAGAACGGGAAAGTCCTGTTCGAGCAGAAAAACTGCGAGATTCCCGCCACCTGGAGTTCTTTGGCGACCAACGTCGTGGTCTCGAAGTACTTCTATGGCGAAGCCGGGACCGAAGAGCGCGAGCACAGCGTCCGGCAAGTGATTCACCGCGTCGCGCGGACAATCGCTGACTGGGGGACAGAGGATGGCTACTTCGCCACTGCCGCCGACGGCGAAAACTTTTACCGCGAACTCTCCTGGCTGTGCCTGCACCAGCACGGCAGCTTCAATTCTCCCGTGTGGTTCAACGTGGGGCTGTTCCACCAGTACGAGGTGGGTGGTGGCCGGGGGAACTATCGCTGGGACACGGTGACCCGCAGCATTCAGCGTCCTGAAACCCCCTATGAGTACCCCCAAGCCTCCGCCTGCTTCATTCAGTCGGTGGAGGACAACATGGAGGACATCATGCGGCTCGCCACGAGCGAGGCGATGCTGTTCAAATTCGGTTCGGGGACGGGGACCGACCTCTCGACGATCCGCAGCTCCAAAGAGAAGCTTTCGGGGGGTGGCACCCCGTCGGGACCGCTGTCGTTCATGCGGGT
>CAIUHT010000426.1 GCA_903898975.1 uncultured Planctomycetaceae bacterium | reverse complement strand
CCGTTCCGGGGGTGAAGGTCGCTGATTTTCTGAGGCACGCGGTCACGAACGTCCGCAATCCCACCCGCAAGGAGGGGGAGGGCTTGATTCCCATGAAGGATTTCCGCACAGAGTTGAAGGCGCGGATGGAGGAACTGGGGATCGAGCCTGAGTTCGCCCGTCGTTACCTGAATGACGGCTTCTCGGGGGGCGAGAAGAAACGGATGGAGATTTTGCAACTGGCTATGTTGCGCCCCAAGTTCGCCATTCTCGATGAAACGGACAGCGGTCTGGACAGCGATGCTGTCCGTTTTGTCAGCGAAGCGATTTCGCGCCTGGCCGGTCCCGACATGGCGATTATCATCATCACCCACCACGAACGACTGCTGGAGTTCAATCGTCCCCAGCACACCCACGTAATGTTGGCCGGGCGGGTGGTCGAACGCGGTGATGCAAAACTTGCCCACGAGTTGCACGACCAAGGTTACGCTGGAATTCGCCAGCGGCATCCCGATGCGGCAGCTGAAGAACAGGCAGCCGCCGAGACCTCACGGCAACCGGCATTGACCCGCTGATCGAGTCTAGCAGATTCGCAGGCAAGTCTAAGGCATTCTCCGGACTTCCATGAGTTCCGGGGTTTCAATCCTCTAGCTTCCGCCAGGTGTCTTGAAGCTCGATGTCCCTAGGGGCGACTTCCGGGCGGGCACCGAGACTCTCTTCTGATTACCACAGAGTTCCGTCAACCCAAGGTGTTTCGCGATGGCGACCGATCTGCGTACCGCCGACGATCAACGGGCTTCCGATGATTCGATCGGCATCGGCGAATACCAATACGGCTTCCATGATTCGACTGATAATTATGTCTTCACGGCCCGCAAGGGGCTCGATCGAGACATCGTTGCCCAGATTTCAGAGATGAAGCGCGAACCGGCTTGGATGCGGGAGTTCCGCCTTAGTTCGTTGGAGACGTTCTTTAAGAAGCCTCTCCCTCTCTGGGGGGGGGAGCTCCGAAAACTCGACTTCCAGGACATCCATTACTATGTCAAAGCTGCTGCCGGGCAGGGACGGAATTGGGATGAGGTGCCGGATGAGATTCGCAAAACCTACGACCGCCTGGGGATTCCCGAGGCTGAGCGGAAGTATTTGGCGGGAGTGAAGGCCCAGTACGAGTCGGAGGTGATCTACGGCAGCCTTGCCGAGGATCTTGCGAAGCAGGGAGTGATCTTCACGGACACCGATTCGGCCCTGCGTGATCACCCCGATTTGTTCCGGGAGCATTTCGGAACCGTAATTCCCCCCGCCGACAACAAGTTTGCTGCGTTGAACTCGGCCGTCTGGTCGGGGGGATCATTTATCTATGTTCCCAAGGGGGTAAAGATCGAGTTTCCGCTCCAGGCTTATTTCCGCATCAACAGCGAGAATATGGGCCAATTCGAGCGGACGCTGATCATCGTCGACGAGGGGGCGTCGGTGCATTACGTCGAAGGCTGCACCGCCCCAACCTACAGTTCGGAAAGTCTGCATTCCGCTGTGGTCGAGATCATCGTCAAGCGGGGTGCCCGCTGTCGCTACACCACCATCCAGAATTGGTCGTCGAACGTCTACAACCTGGTGACCAAGCGGGCCATGGCTTACGGCGACTCCCTCATGGAATGGGTCGATGGCAACCTGGGCTCCCGGCTCACCATGAAATACCCCGCGATCTACCTGATGGAACCTGGAGCCCGTGGTGAGACACTGTCAATTGCCTTCGCCGGGAAGGGTCAGCACCAGGATGCCGGTGCCAAGATGGTGCACTGTGCCCCCAACACCTACAGCCGAATCATTTCGAAGAGTATTTCGAAGGCTGGTGGTCGGGCCAGCTATCGGGGGTTGGTCAAGGTGGCGAATGGAGCGACGGGTTGTAAGTCGAACGTCGCGTGCGATGCTCTGTTGCTTGACTCCGAGAGCCGCAGTGACACCTATCCGTACATTGAAGTTGACGAAGACAACGTCGTGCTCGAGCACGAAGCAAGTGTTTCGAAGATCAGTGATGAGCAACTCTTCTACCTCATGAGTCGTGGACTGACGGAGGCCGAGGCCTCCGCGATGATCGTGACTGGCTTCGTTGAGCCCCTCGTGAAGGAGCTGCCAATGGAGTACGCGGTTGAGATGAATCGGCTGATTGAGCTGCAGATGGAGGGATCGATCGGCTAAGCCATGCCTTCCGCCACTCTTCCTCCGTCCACTCGCGGCAATCCTCCCGCAACATTCAATGCCGAGTCGCTCTCCGCCCATCTTTCCGGGCGTCACGAGCCGTCTTGGCTGGGTGAATTGCGCGGGTCGGCATTCCGTCATTTTGAAACCCTTTCCCGAACACCACTTGAGCCTGAAGAGTGGAAACGGGTGGATTTGAGGGGCTTGCAACCCGCGAAGTTCGCGCTGCGCCCCCCCACCGCGGTGCCCGCTCAGTTTCAGACACTGCTTGAGTCTCGAGCCCAGTTTGCGGGGGTCGTTTCTCACGTAGATGGTCATCGCGTGGAGTCCCGGTTAGCGGACGAGGTTCGGGCTCGAGGGGTGCTGTTTGGCAGCTTGGCCGAACTCTTGCCCAGCCACGGAGATCTTCTGCGGCCCCATCTGGCCTCTCTTGTCGGTCCGGGGACCGATCGATTCTCGGCATGGCATACGGCCTTTCTCACGGGGGGCACTGTGCTGTATGTGCCCCGGAATGTGGAACTCTCGGCACCGCTTTACAGCCTGATTGGACTCGATCAGGCCGGTGCCGCCGATTTCAGCCACACCCTTGTCATCCTCGAAGAGGGAGCCCAGGCGACCCTGTTGGAAGAGACCGCCTCGACCAGCCCCACGGCACCCGGCCTGCATGTTGGTGCTGTGGAGCTCGTCGTTGGGCCACGTGCCCGGCTTCGATACGTTCAGTTGCAGAATTGGAACCAGCAGACTTGGCATCTCGCCCATCAGAGGGGGCGAGTTGACCGTGATGGGGCCCTCCAGTGGACAGTTGGTGGCATCGGGGCCAGATTGGCCCACATTCATCAGGATGTCGTGCTTGCGGGGCGAGGTGCATCTGGCGAGGTGAATGGGGCGACCTTCGCGACCGATCGACAGACACTCTCCTACTACACACAGCAGACTCATCAGGCTCCAAACTGTCGAAGCGACCTGCTTTACAAGGATGTTCTCCGGGATGATGCTCGAGTTGTCTGGCGCGGCATGATTCGTGTCGACCCAGGCGCCCAGCAGACCGACGGGTATCAGCGCTGCGATAGCCTGCTGCTCTCCCCTGACTGCCGTGCCGATTCGATTCCCGGGTTAGAAATCGAGGCGGATGATGTTCGTTGCACCCACGGTGCTACGGCGGGCCGGGTTGATGCCGATCAGATCTTCTACCTGATGTGTCGCGGCATCTCCCGCTACGAAGCGATGCACATGATTGTCGAGGGCTTCTTCCACGGCATTTACGACCGCATTGCTGTTGAAGCAGTGCGGGAAACACTCAGCCTCGCGGTTGAGCGGAAACTGGGGATTGGGGTCTGACAGGCGATGAGTGCCTTCGAAGTTGTGGCCACCCTGGCCGAGTTTGGTGATTCTGATCGACTCTCAGTGGACTATGACGACCGTGCTGTCCTGATTTTTCGGGTCGAGGGTCGTTATTACGCAGTCGAGGATCTCTGCAGCCACGACGGGCAGCCACTGACAGATGGCCAGGTCGTGGGTCACGCCCTCGAGTGTCCCCGGCACGGGGCCCGCTTCGATTTGCGGACTGGCAAAGCCCTGTGCATGCCGGCCATCGAACCCATCCCCGTGTATGGGGTCCGAGTCGAGGGAAGCCAGGTGCTGCTGGGGCCAGCGGCAGACGCTCTTCCCGGCTCAGGGGTGGGGACCCCGGGCACTGCGGAATCGACATTGCCAATCGCTTCCGCCACTGGTCAGTGTGTTGTTCCCCCGTTGCCTCCAGAGGCGACTTCTGGGGTCGACCCTGGTCGTTCCGATGCGGTCGATGAAGGGCAGATGCTGGAAGCTCTTCGCGGTGTGATCGACCCCGAGTTGTTGATCAACATTGTCGACCTGGGGCTGATCTACGCGATCAACCTCGAAGAGCAGGTTGCCAAGGTGGAAATGACGCTGACCAGTCCGGCTTGTCCGGCTGGTCCCCAGTTGGTGCAACAGTCGAAGCAGGCTCTCGAGCGACTCCCCGGTATCTCCACGGCAGAGATCAAGCTCGTTCTCAGCCCGCCGTGGTCGCCCGCACGGATGACCGACGAAGCCCGCGACAAGTTGGGGATTTTTTAGCTGTACTGCAGCTTGATCGACGTGGTATCCGCAAGACTCGACTCTGGCGGGCGTCAAGCTTCGGGGGGCCTAATGACCTGTTGGGGCGATCCCGATGGAGAACCGACGTCAGATCTTCACCCGGGTGGCTTTGAAGCTGGTGGAAGTTGGGCTGCATTCGGCCACCAGGTAGACGCTCACTGATTTGAGCAGCATAATTATTGTCGATCTGGGGATCCTGCCCTCCAATCCGCTTCAAAATCGCGCAGCGGTTGGCTCTTGATCGCGAACCTGATCGCGAGGAGTCGAATCAGGAAAACCAGGCCGATTGTCACGCAGGCCGAGGTGAATTTGTCTAGCGAAAGGGCGTGGGTCAGGGCTGCGTAGATGAGACAGCCGGCAAATGCGGCCGACTCCTCGAGTGTGCCAGGCTTCAGCAGGCTCGGTTCGTGCCGCATCAGCACGTCCCGCAAGAGCCCGCCGCCGGTTGCATTCACCATCCCGACCATGATCGACCCGGCCAGGCTCAGGCCAGCCGCAAAGGCACGGTCCATCCCCACGACAGCATAGGTCCCAAGTCCCAGCGCGTCAGCCACGGCGACCAGCGTGGACAATCGTGGAATCTGTTGCACCTTGCGGCCGAAGATCAGTACCAGGGCGCCCGCTGCCGTCGAGATCCACAAGTACCACGGATCGCGGACCAGGACGGGGGGCAAACCCTGCACAAACAGTGCGTCGCGAAGAAGCCCTCCGCCAGTTCCCGAGACAAGTGCGAGGGTCAACAGTCCCAAGGGAGCATAGCCGCGACGAGCCGCCAAGAGCGCCCCGGAAAGGCCCCACAAAAATGTCGCCAGGTAATCCAGAACCGGAGGTAGCAGAAACGGCTCATCCATGATTTGTCCTGACAGTCCACATCCATGTCGCTGCGTCCGAAAAACGCTTCAACTTGGGCCGCGATTCTGGTAAGCGATTCCCTCGACGAAGGCTTGATGGCCAAGTATCCCCAACTGGGTGCATCCTGAGTAATGGGGGGGCATCGCCTTTTATGCTTGCGATTCACAAACGGTTTCCATGCCCGTCGCCCATCAGTTCTCGCAGCAACACAGTTGCGTAGCTGCCTGAGGGGAGGGTAAAGGAAGTTTCGAGACAGCCTGAGCCCAGGTCTCGGACACTCAGGTCGACCGGCCAAACCAGCATCGCCCGGCGTGTGCCTGAAGTCAGGTCGGGGTACCGTTCAAAAGCCGCCGGTGTCAGTCCAGCCTCAGACAGGACGGACAGCTCTCGTTCGGCGGCCGCAGCGGCGGCAGGTTTCATCCGCGGGCCGAACATGGGCCCCGCAGGCACAACCTCCCGGTTGTCGAATCGTTCCTGTTCGCGAGTCACGTCGGTCACGACAAATGGGCCACCTGACGCTACCACCTGCAGGACTTCTCCCTCCTGGATTTGATGCAGGGTGTCTGTTGCCAATCGCTGCCCCAATACCCGGTTGTACAACGCCGACTGCACCGCAGAGAGAGCCAATCTCAGCAGGAACTTTCGCCGGGCCCGGGGGATGTCGCGGGGATGCTGCGCACCACGGAGCAGGTCCAGTCCCTGCAGGAGCGTCTCGTTGTCCCTGCCAAAACGCTGCTCGCCAAAGTAATTCGGAACTCCCTGTCGTCGCAGGTGATCGACAATCGGCTCGACAGCGGTCGCTGCGGCGGGCTGGGTCTGGCGAATCACGATCCGAAAACGATTTCCTCTCAGGTGGCCCGGTCGCAGCTTGTTGGAGTGCCGACCGGTTTGCAGCACTGCGATCTGTGGGTGCGTCAGTTCCTTCAGTCGAGGCTCGCATTTTGCTGGTACAGACAGCCATTGTCGCGTTACGGCATGCCGATCTTTCAGGCCTGCCATTCCAACATCCTGATGCGAGATTTTCAGGTCACGGGCAATATGGCTCACCAACTGCTCAGCTGACAGGCTCCGTTTTTCGACCCAGAGATAGAGGAATTCTCCACTGCCCGAGGGAGCGTAGGCCGGGATTTCCTCCACCTCGAAATCCTCGGGGTGCGTCCGCAGCACTCCGCCGATACCGGTCCAGGCCCGGCACAAGCGGGGTATGGGAGCCAGCGCCCACCCTGCCTCGGCCAAGGTTGTTCTTGAAGGGAGTTTGTCGCCAGGTGTCGGTGCTGGCCGAGAGGTGGTGGAGGATTCTTCGGCGTCTTCGTTCATGGATCAATTCGCGGGATACCGCGACAGGTGCGGTTTTTCAGCGGAGAGGATTTTTCGGTAGAGCCAGCGGCGTGACGGAACCTGGCCGGGGAGCGAGGTCGATCGACCAGGCTTCAGGAGCTGGATGAATGGTGGAGATCGGCATCAATCTTGGGGAATCAGGCGCCACAATCGGTCGCGGATCGCGAGATGAATGCGTTCGTCCCATTCTGCAGCAACATGGGCTGGAAAATCGAGGGGGTTGGCGTAATTGGGTCCATTCTCGCGCAGGAATCCCCGGGCTGGGTCACCCAGATCGATGTCCTCGTGAGGAGGGGCCACCGGCCACGGACCCCAGACAAAGCGGTTGCGGGTGTAGAAGTTCGCGCTCGCATTGACGGTCACTGGTCGCTCCCCGGGCGGTTGCAGGGCCCGCCCCGTCGATGAGGGGTCGAGCAACACCAGCAGGTCGATCGCCAGGGGGGTTTCACTGCGGGCCAGTGCTTCGGCGGCCTGCCACGCGGTCAGCCCACCCCAGCTGTTCCCCACCATGGCGATCCGATCCCCCGGATGCACCCGCATGTGCTCCCGAAGGTAGGTCACAATCGCACTCGCCAGGGGTGGATTGGAGTCATTGATTTGGCCAGGTGATGTGCCATTCCAGTTGAAGTAGACTGTCTCGACCCCCTCGCGACGGACGTCGCCCGCCAGGCGGTACATGCCACTGCTTCCCTCCCGGCGCTTCGCGGTGCCGGCGATCTGCCGGGGACTGGGGTCACTGTTCATTCCCCCAATGAAGACACAGACAAGCTGGGCAGGCTGCTTAACCGGGGTGACTGTGGTCGGTGAACGCTCACTGTTTCCCGGTTGAGCCCCGCAACGAGGTGGGAGGGCCATCGACATCCCTAGCCAGACCAACGCCAGCAATGAGTCTCGCACTAATTGACTCTGTCTGAGCATCGTGGACCTCTCGCTCCCGTCGTGGCTTGAATCGGGGCCCCCATGGGTGTTGGTCATCGACCACACCCAATCCAAGGGGGGGGGCTGAGGTTATCGCAGAAGACTGCTCGACGTTGAATCTCAGTTTTCCAGGCCGCAGCGCTTGGCTGTCTGGTCACTCTGTCGGCAGATACGGCAGTAACCCCGCCGAGTTTCCCGGATGACAGCCTGGCCGAATGCGTGTAGGGGCTGTTTCGCGCTCGACTCATAGGCTTCAGGAGAGGCGAACAGCCGGTCTGGGTCGCCGACTGGTCTGGCAGTCACTATAGCCGACGTGCGGAATAGGTCGCGACGAAGGAACGGGGACCAGCCTGACGGGGTTTCGGCAGAGCCAGACGGCTCGGGGGGTCAAAGCATGGCCATGTCAACCGCTCCAGCGGAGAAAATCGGGCCCTGGGTCGGTTAGGAAGTGTTGGTGGTTTGGGGGACTTTAGATCGCAGCCTTCAGCAGGTGGTTCATGTTGCGGAGCGGGAGGACATCGTTGACCGGCGGGACTTGCCTGTCGATCGGGCGCTGATCGACATGGAAAAAGATGGGCAAACGTCAGGCAGTCCCATCCGTGGTCCGCGAGAGCGCCTTGCATTTTGACGCCGATACTCAAGGGCGAAGTGAAACGAGTCCGGTTTACATCCACTTCGCCCTTCGAAAGCACATTGGTTCTGTTTGGAACGCCCCTCACGGCCCCTGTTTCAGGCGCCCAATAGCACCCAGGGACCGAGGAATTCTGG
Source organism: uncultured Planctomycetaceae bacterium (assembly GCA_903898975.1). Taxonomy (GTDB): domain Bacteria; phylum Planctomycetota; class Planctomycetia; order Planctomycetales; family Planctomycetaceae; genus UBA10511. The sequence continues at coordinate 1,022 of CAIUHT010000426.1, read as the reverse complement.
AAGGAGCAATGTTCGAACCGCGAAATTACTATTAAGTGAACGATATCAAGTCCTGTCTTCTTTTCGATTTGAGTGAATTATATCAGTCCTTGGAAAAACTCTATGGCTCCGAGATGAAATTGGAATCATTCAAAGATGTCCGATACGATGGGGGTAGTGGGTTATCATTGTGCTCAACGCGACACGATCCACCATTCGCAACCATGCAGGCAGAGTAGCATTGAGCCGATTGACCCTATGCGTTGGCGACTCACCTTGAATTCGCACGCGAAATTCAAATCATTGCGCAGAAATCCTCGCGAAAAACGGGAAAATGTGAGGACTGTACACGGTACCCATTGCTCCCCTGCTTTGCTCCCAGACCACTAGTTTGTTGTCGGGATCAACAGCATTCGTCGGTTCTTGTTTGCCGTCCGCCACACTATCGGCAGCCCACGTAATCACATTGCCAACTTGTTGTTTGAATATCCCCTGCGTCAGGTACTTGACTGCCCCATTGAAGGGTGAATCAGGTACCCGATCGTTGCCTCGCAGTATTGTCAGGAATATCGTTGAGATTCCGATTCCGGTCTGATATTCAAGATTGGCAATGTAGCCCGCTGTCGGAAGTGGAGCGAAGGGTTTCAGGATCACACGATTAACCGGGTCTGGCGGAGACGGAATTTGTGGTTTCGTGATATTACCGAAAAATCGCACAGCGGTGTCTCCTGCAAAAATCACGTAGTTGCTGCCCAAAAAACACGGGCCACGTACGGTACTAAAGTCAGGATTGTTATTCGGACCCTGGGAGATCTGCCAGGCATAGAGGTGTTGTGTCCCTAAGCTTTCTTTAACGGGAACATGTTCGACCTGAAGCTCGGATTGTGTTCGGCTCAGCTGCACAAACCTGACAACTCGCCGATTCTCCCGCTTGCTAAACTCAGTTTCGATGTCTAGACCGTCTGCCTGAACCTTGCTTCCCAAAAAGCCCAGAGCAATCCAGCGAACTTGCTGGCAATTATCCTGTGTTTGGAGTTGAATTG
>CAIUHT010000425.1 GCA_903898975.1 uncultured Planctomycetaceae bacterium | reverse complement strand
CGATCCGAACTTCGAACGCTTTCTCTCCTGGTTAAAGGCAATCGAAAAGAATGCCCACGCAGAACATCGACATTACTGTCTCGTTCGCGACGCTGAGGTTAAGCCGCCTGATGGGCGGTTGTTTACGGTTCCCTATGGAGAATCGTATGAGGAGCTTCCAAAATACGTCGCTCGCTTGCGCCCCCCGACACCCTCGCCAGCCGACACCCCCATTGTCTTCCCACACGCCTCCGCGGCCCGCAGTCCCGCGGTCGCGGCGTACTTGAACCGCCTCGCAGACTCCACCTCAACCATCGAGCTGTTGGGGCTGGGACGCAGCCTGCAGATTCGACTTCCCATCAGCGAGGCGTACGTTCCCCTGGAGGCGCATCTCGCCCGGGCACTCTCCGAACGCCCGACCGAACGCGCGGACTCCCTCCTGGCCGAGGCTGCCAGGACGGTCGAGTTGCGCGAGGTCTTCGCCACCGCCGCCCGGCTGAAAGAACGTGGCGTGGTCCTCCTCGGTGAGCCCGGTGCCGGGAAAACCACCGGCGCCCGCCAGCTGGCCTGGTGCCTCGCCAGTGGAACCACCCGGCCCCAGGATCTTCAGCTTCCCAGTCAGCTCATCCCGGTCTTGCTGCGGTTCCGCAATCTCACCCCGGAGATGCTGGCCGGTGAGTTCACACTGAAGCCCTTGCTGCTCGCCGAGACCCACTGCCCCGACGCCCCCAACGCGCTCCAGGACCCCGGTGAGGAACTCTGGAACGGCACCGGCCTGCTGTGGATTCTCGACGGACTCGACGAAGTGGTCGACCCGGAGGCGCGCCGCAAGGTCTCGCAGGCGGTCCAGCGGGCCCTCAAGAATCGGACGGCAGACTGGTTTCTCGTGACCTGCCGGTTCGCTGGCTACTTCCGCAACGAAGTCCCACTGGGGGACCGGTTTGTCGAATTTCATGTGCGCCCCTTGTCTGATGACCAGGTCCGGCGGTTTGTCAACGACTGGTTCGCGGCGGCGTATCCCAAGCTGATCCCCGAGGCTGGCGAAGCGCAACGGCAAGCGAAATGCGACAGTGAGGACCTGCTGGAGATTCTCGCCCGTCCGGCTTACCAGGCGGGGCGATTGCGCGAGCTGTGCACCAATCCGCTGCTGTTGACCATCTTGTGCGTGGTCTTCCAGGAAGAGCGGAAACTGCCGACCGGGCGGGCCGATTTGTACGACCACTGCGTGCGGGTGTTGCTCGAGCACTGGCGGAAAGATGTCTACACCTCGGGGCTGGGAACTCGAGTCGCCCCGTACGACGGCAAGGTGGCCCGGGCGGTCTTGGCCCGGGTGGCGTGGTGGATGCACGGCGTGAACGACCGGAGCGCAGTCAACGTCGAAGATCTGGTCGCAGAGGCTGCCCTGGGGCTGGTCGGCGCCTCACCTGAAGCGGGCCTGGGGCTCGACGGAACGCGGTTTGTCGAGCGAATGCGGGATGAAAGTGGGATGCTCGCGCTGAGCCCCGGGGGGCAGATCGGGTTTTTGCACCTGACATTCCAGGAATACCTCGCCGCCGAGTATGTGGCGACGGAAGGGCTGGTCCAGGCAGGGATGATCCGTCAGTTGGCCGAGCGGGCGCATGAGGGTTGGTGGCGGGAGGTGACACTGCTGTCGTTGCGGTACACGCGGGCGTTCAACGAGGTGTTCTTTCGGGAATTGCTGGCGGCAGGGATGGCGGAATCGCAACCCGACCTGGCGGAAGACTGTCTGCGGGAAGCGGCTCATTTCACCCCCGAGCCGTTCCTGGAGGTGCTGCGGAACCCGGCCGCGCCAGCACCCCGGGTCGCGGGTGTGTTGCGGTTGCTCCGCGAGCGGGCGGCCCAGGTGCCGGGGTTGGTGAGCGAAGCGGAACAGCTTGTCGATTCGCCCGACGCTGCCATCCGTGGGTTTGCCCGGGAGATTGTCGCTCGGGAGGGGGGCGTGCTGGAATCGGTCTCGGTGCCGGGCGAGGTTGGCGCTCCTGCGGTGAATGCGGATGTGCAGGTCGACCCGGCAAGTGGCGTAACCTTCGTACGGATTCCCGCCGGGCTGTTCTGGATGGGTGGCGACCGTCATGACGATGAGCGGCCACGTCACCGTGTTGAGATTTCGCGGGAGTTTTGGCTGGGAAAGTACCCGGTTACAAACGCGGAGTACCGGCGTTTTCTTGAGTCGCCCGGCTGTCGCGTAGAGCGACCCTTGTGTTTTGACGACCGGCGCTTCAATCAACCGGAACAACCGGTGGTGGGGGTCAGCTGGAGTGAGGCGGCGGCGTTTTACGCGTGGGTCGGAGGGCGACTGCCGACGGAGACGGAGTGGGAATACGCGTGTCGTGCGGGGACGGAAACGGAGTATTGGTTTGGTGATGCCGAAGAACAGCTACAGGACTACGGCTGGTATGTGAAGAATAGTGGAGGCCAGTCGCACCCGGTCGGAGCGAAGCCAGCGAACCCTTGGGGTTTGCACGACAT
>CAIUHT010000424.1 GCA_903898975.1 uncultured Planctomycetaceae bacterium | reverse complement strand
GTTAACACCTTCCGGGGGGAGGCCGGCGGCCAGCTGTCCAGCTATCTCCAGTATACGGCGTTTCTGGGCAATGACGGTGCCGGTACTCACGCCCGGGCGATCGAACGGCAGACCGTGCGCATCATAGACCTGGAACAGGTTGGCGAGTATGTCCAGTATGCTCTCGCGCGGCATCCAGCGGGAGCGGTTCTCCAGATAAAGATAATTGTCGATGAACTCCTGCAACAGCCGCATGGCGCCCGGCTCATGGGCCGCAGCGTCCACCAGATGTCAAAGTCAATCGCCGACTGGCCAGCGCGCTGAGGGGGATTCAGCCGCGCGCCAATCTCGCGCCACCACGCCTGGTGCAACCCCTCGAGGAAATGGTCACTTCCCCCACTTTCGAGACGGCAATGGGCCTGGTGGAGGGGATGGGGGCTCAACGCCCCGTGGCCGCCGGGAATCTTGTGCAAAGTCAACTTGCCCAACCGCCCCACGGTGCCAGATCCCGGCTGATTGACCTGAAAGGCAATCCAGACCGAGACCGACTCGGTCGGATTGGGGAGAGTCGCACCCAGCACCCAGGCCCAGGTCTCGGCCACCAGCAACACCGCCGGGTCGAGCCAGCCGTACTGGCGAGCGGCTTCCTCGATCAATCGCAGATATTCCTCATTTTTAGAGAGGCGTTGGCAGGCCGAGGTTTGGCGAATGTGCGCCGGGGATGTGGTGCATACTCCGAGGCGAATCCCCAGTCGCTGGCACAACTGGGAGGGCAAGGCATAGTTCCAGGCCTGCTGTCGATAGAGCTGAATTGCCTCATGCATCTTTGGCCCGGGATTGGCGTCGACCAACGCCGCGAGACAGGCGAGACGGGCCTCGATGGGGTGGTGCCAATGCTGGGCTTTCAAGGCGGTGCACAGGGCCCGGAACGGGTCTGCCTTGTGCCATGTCGCAAGAAAACTCGCCGGCTTGAGCGTGTCCTTCGCCTGGGTCTCTTGCCAATTCTTGCGGGCCTCGGTCAGCAGGCCACACGTTCCGGCGGCCCACTGTTGGAAATAACACTGGAGATCCTCGCTGTCCTGATAGTCCCCTCCCAAGCGGACGGGACCGAGCGCGTCTGCCATTTCCGTTGCCCCTTTCTTCCAGTCCACCGCCTCGAAACCGCGACGGAACGTTCGTTCCCAGCCACGGGATTGCTCGCGAGGAATCTTGTGGATCGCCCGGTGCCCGTGCAAGCCCGCCTCAATGTGTGCGTGTGTATACGCCCGGGGCGGAAAAAAAATCTCAAAAAGTTGTCGACCCCCATCGAAATTCGGCACGCGAGACCACTTGACGCTTCGCGAAGTACTTCGGCTTCCCCCTCGCGGGTGAGGCCAGGGGCCCGAGGAGCCGCGGTGTGCGGCTCCCGGCCCCCCGGATCCGGACTTCCTTCCCGTTTTGCTGGAGGTCCTCGTGATGTCTTTTTCTCAAGCGTTTGGTGTGGAGGGTGTCGAGGGTGATCGTCGGGAAGAGTATGCCCGGCGGTTTCCCGGCTGGTTGCAGGGGCTGATCACCAGTGCGACCGGCAAGGCGGCGCAGGGGCAGCAGCCCCTGTGGCAGAGCACGCCGCTGGAAGCCTGGCTGTTCTATGTGGCCCTCTGGATGCTGGGCCTCGCCGGGGCTCTGACGGTGGCCACCCAGGGCGGGTTGTGGATGGGGCTGCTGCCCCTGTTTTGGCTGTGGATGACCGGAGCGCAACGGGCGTTTCAGACATCGCTGCTGCACCACGGTTCGCACGGCACCCTGGCCGTGCCGCCGTGGCAGAACGCCCTGCTGTCCGAGATTGTCTCGGTGCTGGGGATGCTGATTCCGCTGGAACTGTACCGCGAACTGCACCTCAAGCACCACAAATCGCTGGCGCTCAGCAGCGATCCCGACCTGCAGATACTGATCTCGCTGGGCTTCCGCCCGGGGATGACGGTGGCGCAGGCGTGGTGGCACCTGGCGGGGTTGTTGTTCAATCCCCGGTTGCAGCTGCGGATGGCCCTCAGCCGGTGGGCATCGGGGTTGTTCGCCAGGTCTCTGCCACGCCGGTTGGCGGGTTGGGGCTGGCTGCTGCTGCTGGCCTGGCTGGTGGCCCAGGGTTGGGGGGTGACGCTGCTGCTGGTCTACGGCATTCCTCAACTGCTGTTCCAACAGGCGGGAGTGCTGCAGCTGGTGTCGGAACACACCTACGTCTACCTGGGGTGGGGACGCGATTCACGCCGGGCGATGATGTCGCGGCTGACCTACAACCGCTACTTCGGCGCGGCGATTCCCAAGTCGGGGGCGGGAGTGGGGGCGTGGGCCTGGTTTGTGATCGCCAACCTCGGGCACCTGAGTGCCCGGGTGGGGGTGGTGCCGGGTGATTTGGCCAATCACGCGATTCACCACTTCGCGGCGAGCGATCGTCGCTGGCCGATGGCGGCCTACCTGCAGCGCGACGTGCTGCAGGCGGAGGCGGATCGGGGGTCGCCCGTCCACGAAGTGTGGGG
>CAIUHT010000423.1 GCA_903898975.1 uncultured Planctomycetaceae bacterium | reverse complement strand
TGCCGAGCGTGCCGAGGAAATGCCCTCCCCGACCCCCTCGAGCCCGCCCCACGCGCCCCTCTCCCCAGCCCAATCAGCCAGCTCAAGCCCAGTCTCCTGGGAAGGATTGACCAAGGGGGCCTGAACCCTCGAGGGGCCTGCCGCAGCCTCTGCCCCCAGGAACAGCCCGAGCCCCGCGCGCCGCTTCAACGGCGTGAAACTTCCCATCGAAGCGTGGGAGGCCACTCACGAGGGAGCAGGTCGACCGGCTCCGGGCAGCCACGAGTGGAGAGAGCACCTGGCCGGGCGCGACGAATGAGAGTGCCGGTCTGCCCCGGGTTCGCGCCGGGCGAATTTCCACGCGGCGATCATTCCAGGGCTGGCTCAATTCCCGGGCTCAATCATCAAGCGTGGCGAACTGGGGGATCTGCGGAACCGGAAGCGGCGTGCAGACGCTGGTCACCGGGGTCCGGGCTGAAAAATGACGATACATCGAGGGCCTGCCGACGGTGCGGTTGGCAACGAAGAAACGATCTGGGTGGGCTGAAACCCCGGCTCGAGGCTGATGCGTGGGGGTGGCCGAAGGTGCCGGTTGGAAAGCTGGGAAAGCGAGGCAAGGGACGGGGCGAAGTCACGGACGTCGGGCCCCCCGTTCTGGAAAGATTTCGGGCAATTGCGATCGGAAAAGATGGAATTGCTGTTACAACCCGCCCAATCGCTCCGATGAATACTTGCAGACGCTAATCGGGCTGGTTTGAGCGCGGTCCCCCCGTGACACATGCCTGAGTTCCCTGTGAGACCCCCTGCCGGGTGTCCCTGCAACGAATCCACGGAAGGAGATTTGTTCATGCGACGTTATCAGAAGTGGTTGACCGTGGGGCTGTTGGCCCTCACGACCCCCGGCATGGTGTTCGCCGGCTCGGGGACAACCAAGAAGGAGCCGGTTGTCCGGGCCCAGTCGGCCCGTCAGTCGGCCAACCAGGAAGTGGCGAATCGAGTGAAGGAAGCGCTCGAATCGTCACGGGTCTCGATGCAGGAAGTCGAGATCATGGTGCAGAATGGCACCGCGATGGTGCGGGGCGTGGTCGCCAGCCCGGCGGACCGGACCGAAGCCGAGCAGGTGATCCGGCGGGTCAAGGGTGTGACCCGCGTCGAGAACCAGCTGCAGGTCGCTCCTCCGCAGCGTCGCCCCAGTGCCCAGCGGGCCGCTGGTGGCCAGGGTGTCCGGCCGGTCGCCTACCAGGATGATGTCGACGGGCTGATTCCCCCCGCTCCCGGTGGGATCCCCGGCGGTCCCGCGTCGATTCCCCCCGCTCCGGGCGTGGGGACGGCTCCCCTGCCCCCGGGTGCCGTGTACGGCAACCCCGGGATGATGGGTGTGCCCGGTGGCATGGGTGCCCCGGTCCCCGGTTACGAGAATCGGGCGGCGATGGGAGCCCCGGCTCCGATGCCGTCTTACGCTGGCCCGGCGTACGGTCCCTCGGGCGCCAGCTCGAGTGCGATCTACAACCAGCCCGGACTGCCGAACTACGCTTGGCCGACCTACGCCCAGTACCCGAACTCGGCGGCGGTCTCTTATCCGTCGCAGTACTCGGCCTCAGCGTTCCCCTACATCGGCCCGTTCTACCCGTACCCGCAGGTTCCGCTGGGATGGCGTAAGGCCCAGCTGGAGTGGGATGACGGTTACTGGCACCTGAACTTCAGCCCCCGCACCGAGCGGTGGTGGTGGTTCCTCGACTGGCGCAACTGGTAATCGGTGCGGGTTCGCCGCATCGCCAAGAGACGCCGCCCGGCTTTCAGGGATGAAAGCCGGGCGGCTTCGTTTTTTGCCAGTCAAATCAGTGAACCAGTCAAATCAGTGAACCAGTCAAATCAGTCAACCAGTGAAACAGCGGATCAGGGAATCAGCGGTTCAGGGAACCAGG
>CAIUHT010000422.1 GCA_903898975.1 uncultured Planctomycetaceae bacterium | reverse complement strand
CCGCTGGACAATCAGACCGCTGGACAATCAGACCGCTGGGCAATCAGTGCACGGCGCGGTCAGGACTCTTGAGGTTCCGCGCACCTCAGGTTCACGACATTCGGGTGTCGCACCACGAATTACGCTGCGCCCCCAATTCAGCGGCCAGCCTGTTTGCGGCGGGCCTGCATCGCGACAGAACTGTCCGAGCTGGAGGGGACTGCCCTCGAAGGGGTGAAGTTACAAAAGCCCAGCAGGTCCACAATGAGTGTGGGACCACGGGGAGAACCTGGCGGAACATCGCCGGGGAGGGCGAGCGGGTCGCCTGCTCAGGCCGGGGAGGAAGGGCGGGGCCTGTCGCGGCGCGGCGTGCGAAGGGTCTCCTGCACGCGATCCCAGATCACGCCCGGTTCGGCCATCCGCCCGGCACCAATCGTTCCGCAACTCAACCAACCCTCGGCAGGATCGACAATCCCCACGCCATCGGCCCGCAACTGGTTGACGTTGCGTTGGACCGCCGGGTTGGCCCACATCTCGCAATTCATCGCCGGTGCCATGAGGACCGGCCCGGGAAATGCCAGGTACAGGGTGGTGAGCAGGTCGTCTGCGAGCCCCTGGGCGCACCGCGCGAGGGTGGCGGCTGTGGCGGGGGCGACCACCAGCACATCAGCCCGCCGGGCCAGCCCGATATGCGGCCCCTGGGGAAACTCGCCCGTGTCGAAGACGTGCGTGTGCACGGGGCGGTTGGTGAGGGCAGCGAATGTCGCCGGGCCGATGAACTGCCGGGCCGAGCGGGTCAGCACCACCGACACGGCACAACCCGCCTGGACCATGCGGCTGCAGAGGTCGGCCGCCTTGTAGGCGGCGATGCCCCCGGTGACACCCAACACGACCTCGGGAGCCGCCATGATCCACCCGCCCTCAAAAAACTACTTCAGATCGTCGAGCGTCGGTCCCGCGACGGGGCCGGTGTCGTCGGGGGCGACCTCCCCGTCAACCACCAGGCGACCGGCGGTGTCGAGGTAAATCTTGTCCTGCATGATCTCCTGGATCACGGTTTCCATCAGGCTTTGGGTGTTGGCGGTGTTTTCGAGGGGCGTCCGGACCCCACCGCGGTTCAACTGCACCATCCGCTTCTGGATCAAGGTCGAGAGCTTGAACCGTCCCCCCACCTTGTTGACGATCTGTTCTTCCTTCAGTTCTTCAATCATTGCTCGACCGCTCCCACTGGACCAAATGCCCCACCATTTCCCGAACCGCATCTTCGAGGCTGTGATTGACGACCTGATGGTGGTAACAGGTCGCCTCGGCCAATTCGCGTTGTGCCGTCTCCAGCCGCATCCTGATCACTTCATCCGACTCGGTGCCCCGTGACCGAAGTCGGCGTTCAAGGTCGGCTTCGGAGGGAGTGCGGACGAAGAACGACAGGGCCTGCGGACATTGCCGCATCACCTCCCGCGCCCCTTGCACATCAATCTCCAGGAGCGACCAACCCCCCAATTCTCGAGCGTGGCGGACCTCGCTTTTGAGTGTACCATACCAATGGCCCGAGGAGTGAACCTGCGCCGCTTCGAGAAATTCTCCCCGCTCGCGGCGGGCCTGGAATTCCGCCGGGGTCAGGAAGTGGTAGTCGACCCCCGGGACTTCGTGGGGACGGGGCGAGCGGGTGGTGGCCGAGACCGACTTCACCAGCTTGACCGGGCTCTGCGTCAGCAATCGCTCGACAATCGTGGTCTTGCCCGAGCCACTCGGCCCGGAAATGACCACGAACCGCAAGTCGTGGAACTCCGCACCCGAGGCAGGCCTCTCGTCCCCCGAACTGCCCGACGCCCCACTCCCGTCGGCCGTCCGACGCCCGTGCTCACTCGACATTCTGCAGAATCTCGCGATTTCGTTCGATCGCCGCCTTGATCTCAACAACCGCCCGCGCCAAGCCCGCGTGATTCGACTTCGAACCCATGGTGTTGGTCTCGCGGAACATCTCCTGGCACAGGAAATCGAGTTTCCGCCCCGATGACTCCCGCTCGGAAACAAACGCCGCAAACTGACCCAGGTGCGAATGCATCCGGGCGATTTCTTCGTTGATGTCGCCCCGATCGGCGTAAATTGCCACTTCGCGGAGCAGATCGGAGTCGTTCACCAGTCCCCCCGCCGACTGCAGCGACTGCCGGACCCGTTCCAGCAATTTCTGCCGGTACTCGATCACCGACTGCGGGGCCAACTGTTCGATCTCGCCCAACTGGCGGGCGATCTGGCCATTGTTCCGGTCGAGCTCAGCCCCCATCGCCCGTCCCTCGGCGACCCGGAACTCCTGGAACGAGTCCAGGGCCGATTCGAGCAGTCGAAACACCAGCGTGTAGACCGAATCTTCCGGCAGGGCCGCTTCGGTCTGCTCGACCACCACCCCGGGCAGTGCCAGGAGGTGAGCCAGGTCGCGGGGCCCCTCGATCTGCAGCCGCTGGGACACGGCGTCCAACTGCTGGAGGTAGCTGGTGAGAGCGACCTGGTTGATCTGGAAGTCTTCGGGGCGGGGCAGGCGGCGAACGCGGATGGAGACGGTGACCGTTCCCCGGCTGACCCGCTGACGGACCCGCCGCTCAACCTCCGATTCGACGCTGGCCATCCACTCGGGGTACTTGCCCACCACCTTCAGGTAGCGGTTGTTGACGGCGCGCACATCCACGGTCGCCGAGAGAAACTCGTCGACATGCCGCGACTCACCGTAACCCGTCATGCTCAACAGCAACGCCGACCTCGCTCGACCAGCCCGCTCAATGACCGCCGCCTACTTCGGCTCGGACTCGGAGTCCTTCGACTCCTGATCGCCCGATTCAGGTGCGCCTGATTCAGTGCCGCTGGACTCGGACGGCGCGGCCTTGGAGGTCGACTCCTGGGCGTCACCCGATTCGGGTTCGGCTGCCCCGGCGGCATCGGTCGTGGGCTCGCCCGCGTCCTTGGTGCCGGTCTCTTTCTTGGGCAGAACCGGGAAATCCTCGAACTCCGACTGCCCCCCCGACGAGGGGTTCGCCTTCTCCTTGGCACCACTGGAGGTGTCGGGGCCGACGTCGATGTCGTCGGTCTCGCGGCCAGCGAAGACCTGCGAATCGCTGTACATGCTGCGCCCGGTCAGGCCGGCGAGCAGCAACCACAGCAGCACCGTGCCCACCGTGATCCAGGT
>CAIUHT010000421.1 GCA_903898975.1 uncultured Planctomycetaceae bacterium | reverse complement strand
TGAGTTCACACTCCCCCGGGGCGCGCTCCGGGGGAGTGTTTTTTTGGGGGGTCGCTCCACAACCTGCGGCCTGGTGGCCGGGGTGAGCGCGGGCCCATACGGCGCGGAAGGTTTCGCGGTGAACGTCGCGCTGGCTTGGACCGGGGCGCAGGAACCGGGGCGGCTGGCGTGGAGAAGTCGTGAGCGTGCTTCAGGTGGACTGCTCAACCAGCCGCGTGGAGCCACGCTGGGTTCCCGCAGCGGTCAGCCGGGGCCGCGCGTGATCCGCAGGGCGTCGGGCAGGGTGAGCGCCTGCTCGTACAGGGCCCGACCGATGATGGCACCATCGAGATGCGGGGTCTCGTGGTGCGCGGCGACCAGGTTGCGGACGTCGGTCAGCGACGACACGCCCCCCGACGCAATCACGTGAAAGCCCAGTCGGGCCAGTTCCTGCATGTCGCCGATGGTCGCCCGATCGACCCCCTGCATCATCCCGTCGTTGGCGATGTTGGTGTAGACCAGCGCCGCCAGCGGCATCCCCGTGTACTGCCGGGCCAGCTCCAGCGCCGGGGTCTGCGAGACATCGAGCCAGCCCTCAGTGGCCACCATCGAGTTCCGCGCGTCGAGGCCGAGCACCAGGCGGCCGGGATATTTCTCGGCCATCTGCCGGAACCACTCCGGTTGCTTCAGGGCGGCGGTCCCGACAATGACGCGGGAGACCCCCACCTCTTCGAGCATGAGCGCGATTGCGCGTTCATCGCGGATGCCCCCTCCCAGCTGGCAGGGAATTCCGACCCGCTGAACAATTCCCCGGATCGCCTCGAGGTTCACCGGGCGGCCCGCCTTGGCTCCATCGAGGTCGACCAGGTGGAGGCACTCGGCTCCGTCGGCCTGCCAGCGGGCGGCCATTTCAGCGGGGTCGTCGCCGAACACTGTCTCGCGGTTGTAATCACCCTGCTGCAGTCGCACGCAGCGACCACCGCGCAGATCAATGGCGGGCCAGAGGGTCAACATGCCTGTCAGACTCCAGTTCTCAGCAACAGCGTCAGGTCAGTCCCGGGTCGGCGCCGGGTCGCAAACAATCCTCAGGGGGCGGTCGGAAACATGCTCAGCCGGGGCTGGGGTGGGCACATCGCCGGTTCCGCCTGCCACTCGCACCCAAACCGCTCCAGCCCGCAGCGTGCCTCTCATCGCAGCCAGGCCGGGCTGACCGCTGCGGGGCCCCGACAATCCGGCGTTCGGTGCGTCTGCCCCCCGGCAACTCCACCAGCGGTCTCCCATCCGCCTGCGTCGCACGGCTCACAGTTGGGCGAAGTTCCGCAGCAGTTGCAGCCCGACGGCCTGGCTCTTCTCGGGATGAAACTGCGTCGCGAACAACGCCCCGCGTTCCGCCACCGCGGTGAACATTCCGCCGTAGTCGGTCTCGGCAGCGACCACCGTCCGGTCGGTCGGCCGCACGTGGTAGCTGTGCACGAAGTAGAAGTGCGATCGATCGGGAATCTCGTTCCACAGGGGGGAGGCCCGGCGCACCTGCACTTCGTTCCAACCCATGTGGGGCACCTTCAACCCGGGCTGATCCTGGAAGCGAACGACGTCGCCGGCCAGCAGGCCCAACCCCGGCCAGGTCCCCTCTTCCTGGCTCGTTTCGAACAGCAACTGCAGCCCGAGGCAGATTCCCAGGAATGGGCGATCGGCCCGTGCATGGGCACACAGCGGTTCAATCAGTTCCTGTCGGCGCAGCTCGGCAATGGCATCCCGAAAGGCTCCCACGCCGGGCAGCACCAGTTTGTGGGCGGCGGCAATCTGCTCGGGGCGGTTGACGATCTGGGCGGCAATTCCCAGCGATTCGAACCCCTTCTGCACGCTCCGCAGGTTCCCCATCCCGTAGTCGACGATCGCGATCATGATGGGTGCGATTCTAGCCGGTGTCCCTCACGAAGGGCAGCATCCCGCCGCCCCGCCCACCACCCCCACCCAGGGTCGGGTGGGGAACCATTCCGCAGCGAAAGCAGCCTGCCGCGGGGCATCGTGGCCGCCACGTGCACACTTGGGCCAACCGGGTCTGTTGCCCGGGGAAATGCCCGCCAGCGGGCCGAGGCAACCACTTACGCGGGTGTCTCGGCCGTGTCGGACAGCGGGTGGGTCTCGAAAAACGCCGCCATCCGCGCCAGCAGCGTCTCGCGGGCATCCTCAAACACGTAGTGCCCGGCATCGGCGATCGGCAGCGATTCGGCCCGGGGCAGCCGCCGCTCGAACTCTTGTCGAAACGCCGGGGTGAAACACCAGTCCCGCTCGCCCCAGACCAGCAGCGCAGGCAGATGCGTCAACCGGGCCAGGCCCCGCTCGACCTCGAGCAGGGTCGAGAAGCTGGGGTGGTCGGAGTTTCGCGGAATATCTTCCACAAACCGCTGGATCGCCACCCGGTCGTGCCAG
>CAIUHT010000420.1 GCA_903898975.1 uncultured Planctomycetaceae bacterium | reverse complement strand
CTGGGGGGAACACCCCTCGTTCCTGAAGGCCCTCCCACGTGGCCCCCCCGGGACCCTGCCTGGACCGAGGGGTTGCGAGCCGCCCTCGCCGACGGGTCGTGGGGCCGGTATCACGGCCCCTGGTGCGACCGGCTGCGCGAGACGTTGCGGCTGAGCCACCAGCTCGAACACGCGAGCCTCACCTGCAGCGGGACGGCTGCCGTCGAACTCGCGCTGCGCGGCCTGGGGGTCACCACGGGTGACGAGGTGATCCTCGCAGCGTACGACTTCAAGGGAAACTTCCAGGATGTGCTCGCGCTGGGGGCGACCCCCGTGCTGGTCGATGTCCGTCCCGACAACTGGGCCCTCGATGTCGACCAGGTGGCCGGTGCCGTAACGCCCAGAACCCGCGCGATCATCGCCTCTCACCTGCACGGGGCACACGTCGACATGGCCCGGCTCACCGAGTTGGCCCGCCAACGCCAGATTGGACTGCTGGAAGATGCCTGCCAGGCCCCGCTGGCCACCGTGCAGGGGCGGGTGGCAGGGACGTGGGGAGATGTCGCAACACTCAGCTTTGGCGGCAGCAAGCTGGTGACCGCCGGTCGCGGAGGAGCCGTGCTGACCGCGCGGGCCGACGTGGCGCAGCGAATCCGCCTGCACACCCAGCGCGGCAACGAGGCCTATCCCCTCTCCGAACTGCAGGCAGCCGCCCTGCTGCCACAGTGGGAACAGTTGCGGCTGCAGAATGCCGAGCGTCTGAAGACCGTCACGGCACTGCGGCACGCCTTCGCGGACCAGGGACCAGCCCTGGGACTCCGGCCGTTTCCGCATCCCGGTCCCGACTGTCACCCGGTCTTTTACAAGTGGGGCTTTCAGTTCGATCGCACCTCGTGGGACGGGCTCACACGCGACCAGCTCGCCCAGGCGCTGCGGGCCGAGGGGGTGGCGCTGGATCCCGGCCTGCGCGGACTCCACAAGATTCATTCGTCCCGCCGCTTCCGCGCGGTTGGCTCGCTGGACGAAGCCTCCCGGGCCGACCGGGAAATTCTCACGCTGCATCATCCCCTCCTGCTGCGTCCCTGGCCCGAGGCGTGTCGCGTGGCCGAAGCCGTGCGGAAACTGCGGCCCCAAGCCGGGGAACTGGCCGCCTGGTTCCAGCGTCACCCCACTCCCGCCGACAGTCCCGGCGACAGTGTGTAGAATCCCTCCCACCGGGATCCGCCGGTTGCGGTTCCCTTCCCCGTCTCCTCCTGCGACGACCAGTCCCCCCCTCCATGATTGCCTACGGCGAAAAGTTCCAGTCGGGTCTCGGCTACCACGATTTTCTGCATGTGCACGGCACCGACGACCAGCGGCAGCGCTGGCAGGGAGTTCACGAACAGATCGTACTGACCCCCGCACAGCGGACCTTGCTGGCGAGCTTCACCCGCGAGATCAAGGTCATCTGCCTGGCGGGGGCGTGGTGCGGCGACTGTGTGAACCAGTGCCCCATTCTCGACCATTTCCAGATTGTGCAGCCCCTGATCCAGGTCCGCTACTTCGACCGTGACGCCCACCCCGACCTGGGGAAGGCGCTGTCGATCTGTGGTGCGGCCCGGGTGCCGGCCGTGCTGTTCCTGACGGAAGATGACTGCCAACTCGGGATGTACGGCGACCGAACCCTCTCGAAGTACCGGGCCATGGCGGCCGCCCAGCTCGGCCCCGCCTGCCCGACGGGACTCGTGGCCGAGCCAAGGGAACTGCTGGCGGCTGTCGTGCAGGACTGGCTCGATGAATTCGAGCGGATCCACTGGATCGTCCGGCTCTCGGCCCGGCTGCGCGAGAAGCACGGCGACTGACGCGCGGGCCAACCCCGCCGGCGGATCAGGTCAATTCGCGAACCACCACGCGGTTGCCGACGACTTCGATCACCTCGACCGTCCGTCCCGGAGGGATGAAAACCCCTTCACTGACGACGTCGAGGTAGTCTTCGCCAATGCGGGCCCGACCTGACGGTCGCAGCACGGTCATGGTCTGACCCCGCCGCCCCACCAGGGCGACATCCCGCTGCAGCATGGGATTCGCCGGTTCGTCAACAAGGTCGGGACGCAGGCGGGGGCCGTTGTCATCGAGGTGGAAGCCGGGTGGCTCGAGCACCATCTGGTTGAGGAATGGGATCGACGGCAGATACCGCCCGACCAGACCGGCGAAACCCAGCATGCCGATTCCGACAAGCGACAGCGTCAGCACGCCATAGCCGACGCCGTAGAGATCGTTCATCGTGTGCGGAATCACAAACGTCTGCATGGCCAGAATGAGCGAGGCCAGGCAAAGCAGGATTCCCGAGAGTCCGAACACGCCAAACCCGGGAACGACGAAGATCTCGAGCGCGAGGCAGCCCGCGCCCAGCAGGAACAGCAGCACCTCCAGCCAGCCGGCGCTCCCCCCGAGAAACTTGCTCCAGAAGAAGAGCCCGAAGCAGAGGGCGGCAATGATGCCGAACAGCCCCGACGGAAAATGGGCTTCGAAATACAGGGCGACCAACCCCGCCAGCAGCAGCAGCCCGGTGATGAATCTCAGGTTGAGGACGTAGACCAGTTCGTCGACCCAGGTGCGCTGCGCCAGCGGGACCAGATCTTCCGTCGGAATGCCGAGGCGGGACTTCAATTCGTTGAAGTCGGCCACGGGAGTCTCGGCCAGCCGCAGTTCGTGCGCCCGCTGTCCCGAGACGGTCAGCAACCGGTTGTTCTCGCACTCGGGGACGGGGGCCACTTGTTCCCACTCTTCATTCGCCGCGTGGATCTCGGCCTCCGAGAGATACCAGATCTTGCCGTTCTGCTTGTTCTTCACCTGGAAGACACGCAGGTCCTTGTCGGCCATCGCCCCGGCCAGAGCCTTGGGGCGGCCTTTCAGGTCTGCCAGGTGTTCCATCTGCTGGGCCAGGGCGCTCACCAGCTTCTCGGGGACCCGCTCGAACTGCCCGTCGGCCTTCAGCTCGATGGGCTCGGCATCACCAATCGTGGCGTCGGGGGCGAGGTAAATCTCATCGCAGCCGAGCGCGATGATCGCTGCCCCGCTGTACGCCGCCTTGGGAATCCAGGCGACCGCATGCACCTTGCGGCGTTTCAGTTCCGAGACCGTTGCGGCGAGATTCAGGCTTGGCCCCAGCATGCCCCCGGGCGAATCGATCTCGAAGATGATCAGGTTCGCTCCCCCCGCCACCGCCCGGCTGATCTGCCGTTGAACGTACTGTTCGAGCTGCGGCTCGATGGGACCATCGATCGCGATACGGATGGTGCGGGGAGCCTCTCCCGTGATGGCGGTCTCGCGGAGTGACTCGGAGGGCAGGCCATACAGCTCGGCCACCTTCTGACGGCTGTCGGCCACATGAGCCGCGAGAATGTGCAGGGCCCGGCAGCGGTCGCCATGGAAGACGCCCGGCGTGCCTGCCTCCTTGATGATGCGCACTTCGGGAATGACCATTCCCGCACGCTGCAGATCTTCCAACCCCGAGCGAAGAACCACGCGGGTCTCGCTGCTGCCGGGAGCGCCCCCCGGCGGTTCGAGCCGAACCCACAACAGCTCGCGCTGCCGATCGAGCATCCCCAGCAACAGCGCCTCGGAGAGGGCGTTGTTCCGCCGGCGGTTGGCGAGATTGACGACAAACGCCTGCTCATCGGGATCGAGTGCCTGGCCGAGGCTGATGTCCCCCAGTTCGGCATTGGGGGCCATCACGATCTCCTGACAGGCGAGCGCGATGATCACATGGTTGCCGGTCACCTTGCCCGGGACCCACGCAATGGTGCGTACGCCGGGGACGTCGGCCGAAAGAAACTTCGCGAGCCCGCGCACCTGGTGAAAGGGACTCGACCCGGGGACGACCTCCAGCGCGAGCACAGCCCGGCGCTGCTCCTGCTGGGCGCGGGCCTGCAGGGCCAGGGCGGTGCGGCTGACCCGCCCGAGGGTCGCGTCATCGATGACCCCGGGCAACGTCAGGAATTGGCCCAGCGGCTCCCCCGGCGGTGCCGGGTCAGCCACCTTCGCCTGTCCCGCGGCCGGGCCATCCGCCGGTGCGACCGGCTGCCCCCACGCCACCCCAGCGGTCCCCAGCGTCAGGGCGAACAGCCCGGAGAGCAGCCCCCGGACAACCCACCGACCGAATCCAGCCATCAACCCGCTCCAAGGCATGTCGAACAATTCCGTACGCCACCGCTGCCAGGAGCACGCGTCGTTGTTCCACGACCGCTCGTCCCGGCACCCGGAGCCCAGGGAAGAGAACGCATTCAGTCTATCGGTGGATCACGGGAGGATCCAACCGGGAGGGGACCGACGGCCGCCCCGGGAAATCCCTGAGACCTCCGTCACCAGAAATCGCCCCCGATCGGGACGGGGAGCCCCCCAGCGTGGGAGCCGCTCACATCCGCCAGACAAGGGGACGAGCTCCCCAGAGGGCGCCGAGCAGCAGTCCCCCGAGGTGGGCGTAATTGGCCACGGCTCCCAGGGATCCCTGGAAGCAGAGGACCAGCCACAGCAGCATGATGAAGACCGAGTTTCCCCCGAGGCGGAAACCCGCTCCCGGATCACACCAGCCCCGGATCCAGGCGAAGCCAAACAGGGCATACACCACCCCCGACATTCCCCCGAACCCCGGGCCGGTCATCGCATACTGGGCCAGGTTGCTCCCCATCGCGGTGACCACCACAAACAGCGCCAGCCAGAGTTGCCCATAGCGTCCTTCGAGCAGCCGTCCCAGCGAGGCGAGCGACATCATGTTGAACACGATGTGCATCACGCTGAAGTGGAGAAAGATGGGAGTCACCAGGCGCCACAACTCCCACGGAATGACCTTGGACTTGGGGGAATTGAGCGGGTTGTAGTACGTGGAACCGGTCCGCGTGTCGTAGACGAACCGGGTGATGGTCAGACGCTGGATGACCGGCGGGTCGGGCGAATTCAGTGCTTTGACCGCCGCCACGCCTCCCTGCACCTCTTCGGCCATTGGATCACCCAGATGGGTGACGACCCCGGCAGCGACCGACAGGGCAATCAACGCGAAGGTGACCACCGGAGACGCGGTGGGGGCATTCCACCGCCGGCCCAGGTTGATGGTCTGTTGTTGGGAGGCCTTGTCACGCTTCGCTTTTTCTTTGCGCAACTGCCGAGCGGCCGCGGTGGCCTGTGCGTACCGCGGATCCTGCGGATCTCGCAGGAATTCGGCCACGACGATCCGGGCCTCATCGATCCGGTCTTCTTCGTGGGCCCAGACGAGGTAACCATCCCCTTCCGCCTCTGTCTGGGTGGTGACGCCCTGGG
>CAIUHT010000419.1 GCA_903898975.1 uncultured Planctomycetaceae bacterium | reverse complement strand
GGCGGTGTGCCTCAGCCACCGCGCGGTCTCCTGCCGATGGGCGGGGGACATCGAACCGACAGTCTGGGGACCGAGCAGGGTGAAGTAGTCATCCCCTGAAGTCCGCACGACCTGGGCTTTGCCGATCTTCTCGATTGACCCGCGGTAATGTTCGGCGATTTTCTGCAGGTCGGGGCGGCGCTGGCTGGTCGCCGCGGCGACCGACCAGCCAATGCTGGAATCTTCCAGGTGCAGGTTGGTGCCCCGCACGATGGTGACCAGCCAGGGGGGGATGGCGTCGGCCCCCGCGAGGTAGGCGTCCTCCTGCTTCTTGGCCCAGTTGCCCGCGACCGCCAGTTCACTCTTGAGCACCTCCTGCACCCGCACCACGATCAGCACGTTGGCGTCGGGGGGAATGGCCTTCAGCAGCGGGTCGAGATCGTCGGCGGCCCGGCTCGCGACGGGCAGGCAGGCGACCAGCCAGGCCAGGCAGCTGGCCAGCAGCACTCGGGACTTCAGGCGAAACATGAGGCTCTTTCCACAGAGGGGCCACCCGGCGAATGACCGGGCAGACCGACAGAGAGGGAACAGCGGACCGACACACGTCAATCCGTCAGGCTTGCGTTGGGAACTCGGACAGTCGCCCTCCACACACCACCCACCACGGGGCCCACGCCCACACCCGGGTTTTCCGGGAAAGCTTCCGCCTCAATGAGTGGCGGGCGGGGAGGGTGGGGTGTGACCTGGGGGGCTGGGTGCGTGGGGAGTCTCGGCCACGGGGGCCGGGAGCGGCCCCAGCTGCCCGGTTACCCAGTTTAGCACATGGTAAAAGACCGGGGTCAACACGAGGCCGAACAGGGTCACTCCCAGCATGCCACTGAAGACCGCCACGCCCAGGGTGTACCGCATCTCGGCTCCCGCCCCGTGCCCCAGCATCAGGGGAACCACCCCCAGGATGAAGGCGAAGCTGGTCATCACGATGGGCCGCAGTCGGGCCTCGACCGCGGCCACCGTCGCCTCGAGCGACGGCTTGTGCGCCTGCTCTTCGCGGGCGAACTGCACGATGAAAATCGCGTTTTTCGCCGCCAGCCCCACCAGCACAATCAGCCCCACCTGCACGAAGATGTTGATCTCGGAATGGGCCAGCAGCAGGCCGGCGATGGCCGAGAGCAGGCACATGGGGACCACCAGCAGGATCGCCGCGGGCATCAGCCAGCTTTCGAACTGGGCCGCCAGCAGAAAGTAGACCAGCACCACCGCCCCCAGCAGGGCGAAGACCGCGGCACTCCCCTCCAGGATCTGCAGGTAGGTCAACTCGGTCCATTCGAAGGCGGTCCCTCGGGGAAGGCGTTCGGCGGCCAGCTGTTCGACCGCGGCGATGACTTGGCCCGAGCTGACCCCCGGCGCGGCAACGCCATTCAACGCGGCCGCCGGGTGGGTGTTGTACCGGCCAATCAGCACTGGCCCGGTTGTGTCGCGAGCGGTGGCGACCGTCGCCAGCGGGACCATCGCGCCACCCGCCGATCGCACCTGCAGCCGATTGAGAATGTCGATGCTGGTGCGGAACCTGCCGTCGGCCTGGAGGTTCACCTGCCAGGCCCGTCCGAACTCGTTGAAATCATTCACATAGAACCCGCCCAGGTGGACCTGCAGCGTGTTGAACACATCGCTGAGCGCGACCCCCAACGACTTGCATTTGACCCGATCGACATCGATGTAGACCTGGGGGGTCGTCGCGCGGAAGCTGTTGAACAGCACCGCCAGTTCCGGACGCTCGCGGCCCGCCGCGGCGAGTTCGTCCCCCGCCCCCTGCAGCGACGCCAGCCCAATCGAGCCGATGTCTTCGACCAGCAGCTTGAAGCCCCCCGCGTTCCCCAGCCCGTCGATGGCAGGGGCTCCAAACACCCCGACCTGTGCCTCCAGCACCTCGGCGAACAGTTTCCGCCGGAGGGTGAGCGCCAGGGCGCCGGCCCGGCGGGTGGCGTCGGTCCGCTCTTCAAAGTCGTCGAGAATCACGAACATCGATCCGAAGTTCGACCCGACCGCCCCCAGCACCACCGACTGCCCGGGAACGCCAATCGTGTGCGCCACGCCGGGGGTCTCGCGGACCAGCCGGTCGACATGTTCGACCGCGGCGATTGTCCGTTCGAGCGAGGCCGAGTCGGGGAGCTGTACGTCGATGACCAGGTAGCCCTTGTCCTGCTCGGGCACGAACCCGATCGGGGTTCGCAGCAGGCCCAGCCAGGTCAGCCCCAGCAGCCCGCCGTAGAGCAGCAGCACCAGGGCTGAGAGCCGGAGGAGGCGGGCGGTCATCCGGCCGAACGCCACGGTGCACCAGTCGAACAGGCGATTGAACCCGGCGAACAGTCGGGCGAGCCAGGCGTTGACGCGGGGGGCCAGCCAGTACCCCAGCAGCAGGCCCGCCCCGAGGCAGGCGAGCCGGATCAGCCAGGGTGCCGTGGGCGATCCCTCGGCCAGTGCGAGGCGCGCCTCAAGCAGCCGATCGACCCCCCACGCCAGCAAAGCCCCCAGGCCCCACCACGGCAGCGCCTCGCGGCGCTGCTGCCCATCGGGTCCGTGGCTCTGCTGGAAGATGCCAACGGCCCGCGAGGGGGTCATGGTCAGCGCGTTGAGTGCCGAGATCAGCATCGA
Source organism: uncultured Planctomycetaceae bacterium (assembly GCA_903898975.1). GTDB lineage: Bacteria > Planctomycetota > Planctomycetia > Planctomycetales > Planctomycetaceae > UBA10511. The sequence continues at coordinate 3,407 of CAIUHT010000419.1, read as the reverse complement.
CGCCGAGATGGTGAGGGCGAACTGCCGGTAGAACTGCCCCGAGATTCCCCCCAGGAAGGCACTGGGCAGAAAGACGCTGGAGAGCACCAGGGTGATGGCGATGATGGTGCCGGTGATTTCCTGCATCGCCTTGATGGTCGCCGACTTGGGATCGAGCCCGCGGGCCAGCCAGCGTTCGATGTTTTCGAGCACCACGATCGCGTCATCGACCACGATGCCAATCGCCAGCACCAGCCCGAAGAGCGTCAGGTTGTTGAGGGTGAAGCCCAGCAGCCACATCACGGCGAACGTCCCGATGAGCGAGACGGGGTCATCGATCATGGGCAGGATCATCGCCCGCCAGTCCTGCAGGAAAAACAGCACCACGATGGCGACCAGTACAATGGCGTCGCGAAGCGTCTTGAACACCTCGGCGACCGACTCGGTGATGAACGGCGTGGTGTCGTAGACAATCTCGTGGCGGAGGCCGGCGGGGAAGTTGCGAGCCAGCTCGTCCATGCGACCGCGAATGGCACTGGCGGTCTGCAGGGCGTTCGACCCAGGCAACTGGTACAGCGCCAGCCCCACCGAGGGCTGGCCGTCGAGCGTGCACTGGGTGTCGAGATTGCGGGCCCCCAGCTCGATGCGGGCGATGTCGCGCAGGCGGGTGAGCTGCCCGGTGGTGCCAGTCTTCACCACGATGCCGCCAAACTCGTCGGGCTCGCGGAGCCGGCCCTGGGTGGAGAGGGTGTACTGGAAGGGTTGCCCGGCGGGGACGGGGGGCTGCCCAATGCGTCCCGCCGCGACCTGCACGTTCTGTTCGCGGAGGGCCCGGATGACATCGGTGGTGGTGAGCGAGCGCGACGCCATCTGGGCCGGGTCGAGCCAGCACCGCATGCTGTAGTCGCGTTGTCCAAAGATCGAGATGTCGCCCACTCCCTTGATCCGGGCCAGATTGTCGCGGATCTGGAGCGTGGCGTAGTTGCTGAGATAGAGCTGATCGAAGATTGGCCGGCCGGTGGCGGAATCGACCTCGGAGACCAGGTTGACGCACAGCAGGATGCTGGGGGATTTCTTGCGGGTGCTGACCCCGGTGGTCTTGACCTCTTCTGGCAGGCGGGGCAGAGCAAGTGAGACCCGGTTCTGGACCAGCACCTGCGCGAGGTCGAGATCGGTCCCCAGCTCGAAGGTGATGGTCAGTCGGTAGCCTCCGTCACTGGTGCACTGCGAGCTCATGTAGAGCATGTTCTCGACACCGTTGATCTCCTGCTCGATCGGAACGGCGACCGTGTCTTGCACCACGGTGGCACTGGCCCCCGGGTAGCTGCAACTGACCTCGACGGTCGGGGGGGTGATCTGCGGGTACTGGTCGATGGGCAGCGTGAAGACCGCCGCGAGTCCCGCCAGCACCACCACGCACGAGATCACCACCGACAACACGGGGCGCTCAATGAAGTAACGTGCGAGCATGCGATGCAGTGCCTGAAGAAAGATCAGCCTGGGGGAGAGAGAACTCCCCGGCAGCCCCGACAATCGGGCCCGCCACCAGGCTGAGAGGGAACGCGACTGGGAATGAAGTGAGAGCGCAGTGAACGGACTGAGCCACCCGAGGAGGGGGGGCTGGCCCCCGACAGTCCCGTGACCGGGACTTAAGGCCGGGTGTCGCTGGGGGCCGCCGGGGGAGCGCTCGGGGGAGTGCTTGCGGGCGCGGCACCCGGGGCGGGCGACGCGGTCTTCGAGGGGGTCGCGGGCCCGCTGGCCGGGATGGCTGGGCGGGTCGCGGCTGACGCGGAGCCCGACGCCATGGGGACCGTCTGCGGGTCGACCTTCACGCCGGGACGGATCCGTTGCAGTCCATTGACGACCACGCGGTCGCCCGCCGCCAATCCCGCGACAACCTCCCGCAGTCCGTTATGCGTGGGGCCCAGCGTGACCGGACGGAAGACGACGGTCTCCTGGTCATCGACCACATAGACAAAGGTCTGCCCCTGGTCGCGCCCGACCGCCCGTTCGTCGATCAGCACCGCCGGGTGGGGCCGGGAGACTGGCAGGCGGATCCGCGCGAACATCCCCGGCACAAGCACTCGCCCCCCCTCGGTGGAGATGGGGGGATTGGAGAACACCCCCCGGATCTTCATGGTCCCTGTCGATTGATCGACCCGGTTGTCGACGAAGCTGATCGCCCCCTCGTGCGGAAAGTCGGTTTCGTTGGCGAGCGCCAATTGCACGGGGTAGTGTTCGGGCTGGGCCTTGTTCCCGCGGATGAACTCCCCATCGCGAATCCGCTGCATCAGCAGCAGCAGCGTGCGTTCGTCGAGATCGAACTCGGCGTAGATCGGGTCGACCGACACGATGGTGGTGAGCAGGGTGCTGTCCTGGTTGACCAGGTTGCCTGCCGAGACCAGCGACCGGCTGATCCGTCCGGCAATCGGCGCCGTGATGCGGGTGAAGTCGAGATTCAGGGTCGCCCTGCGGAGTGTCGCTTCCGCCCCTTCGCGGGCGGCAATCGCCGAATCGTGGGCGGCCAGTGCCTCGCGTTCCCCCGTCACGGCCCGGTCGTATTCCTCGGCACTCGCCGCCCCTCGGTCTTTCAACTGCTGCTGGCGGTCGAGATCGTTCCTGGCTTTCATCCGCTGCGCCTCGGCCGCGCGGATCTGGGCCTTGGCAGCCGAGAGCTTGGCTTCCGCGGCAGCGAGGGCCGCCTCGGCTTCCCGGGCGTCAATCTGGTACAGCAAATCGCCCTGCGCGACTTCGCGGGAGTACTGCTGAGGCTGGCTGCCGGGGTTCCCCGCGGGAACCTGGTCAAACAGCACGCGGTCAATGAACCCCGTGACACGGGCCCGAACTTCGACCGCCTCGGCAGCGGCCAACTGACCGGTGAACTCGGCGTAATCGATCACCTCGCGCTCCACGGGGAGCGCCACTTCGACCCGCACCGGCCCGGTGGGGGCCGGTCGAGAGGCCGCCGCAGGCCGGCCACATCCCGTCAGGCCCGTTGCCAGCACCAATCCCAGCAGCAGCGGCCCGCAGGGCCAGGGAGAGGGTCGCTCGAGAGCGCACGGTGACGGGCTGCCCGCAGGCTGGAAAGCGGGTCCCAAGTGGTGGCGGGTCGAACAGAGCGAGCGGAGCATGGCGCGAGAAGCCTTGGCGGTCGAGCCGGGCGAGTAAGAAACAGCCGGGCGACTTATGAATTGGTGGCCCGGCCACGATTCTGCGGTGAGAGGGTGAATGACGCAAGGTGCCGCCGGGCGAACGCTGCCAATCCGGGCGGAAGCGACCATTGGCCAAGAGGAGGGTGAATAACAGGGCCAGGCAGTGTCGCGCCGCCAAGTCTGTGTCCCCAGACGGTTCGCGCTGGAGGTGGCGACTGTCATCGGCTGGGGCCTGGAGGATCCGCTCTCAAGGAGAAGGGACGCAGAGGCGGGGGG
>CAIUHT010000418.1 GCA_903898975.1 uncultured Planctomycetaceae bacterium | reverse complement strand
GGTTGGGCTGCATCAGGATCTCCACGGCGTACTGTCCCTGGGTGTCGGCCTGGACCCGGTTCCCCTTCAGCACCTGGGTGGTCTGCTTGAGCGACTGCTCGAGCTTGGCGCGGCGGACATCCGCGTTTTTGTCACCATCCTGCAACGGTTCGAGCGAGGTGGAGACCTGGGCGATGGTGGCGATGGTGGCAACGGCATCGACGTCTTCCTTGAGCTTTTTCTCACCGCTGGCGTTCAGCTTCAACTGCGACTCGCCGTTGCTGTCGCGAACGTCCAGCTCGATGCGGACCACGCGCTGGGGGGTTCCCTCGCGGCTCTTGCTGGTGACGACCGAATACGACCCCAGCACGGTCAGGAGGGCGTCGCTCTTCAGCGAGACACCGCTGGCCTCGAGGGCGGTCTTGAGGTCCTGTTCGAGGCGTGTTCCCGAATTGACGTCGGAATCGACGCCCACGCCGCGGGCGAGTTCGCCGAGTTTGACCGGTGCGTCGGCGACGACTTTCTTGATTTCCGCCGCCATCTTTTCGAGTTTTTCACTCAATTGGGGCAGTGGAGCGCCGTGGACCAATCGCGCCTGGCCACAAGCGGCGGCCACCGCGATTACCAACCACAATCCCGTGTTCCTGGACATCGCTGAAGACTCCGTTGAAAGAGCTGCTGGTGGAAGACTGAGTCGAGACGAGTCGCCGGTTGGGCGACGGACGATTTACAATTCGCGCACTGGGGAGGCGCGCAGTTCCTTGGCGACAGACTGCATGAGGGAGACACCGTTGACGGCTTCCCAGTCATTGCGACTGATGACCCCCGACTGGTTGAGAGCGCCGTCGGGACCGAGCAGCCCCCCGAGTCCCAGCCGCTTGAGCTTCGCCCCCCCGATGATGGCCAGCGATGCGGCCGAGGGGAGATCGAGTTCCGCCGCGATGGAATCGACGTCGAGGTAGCCGAGGCGGTACTGCCGGGCGACAGGCCCGACCGGTTCAGGGAGGTCGCGAATGTCGGGAGCCGGGGCCCCGGGCTCGACCCACAGGGGGAGGGTGGCCTTGGCCAGTGCCTGGAGATAGGCGTCGGCGTCTTTGCGCTGCAGGCGGTCCCACTCGGCCTGGGGGGGGACCAGTTCGCGGAGCTTGACGTCGGCCTGGCCGAAGACCGCCGAGCGGTCGCGGAGTTCATCCTGGAAGGGGATGATGCCGTGCTTGTGGCAGGCCATGCACGACACGCCATTGACGATCTCATTGGTGCCCGACGTCTTGAGCGCGTCGCCGACGACCTTGATGGGGCCTTCATTGATCCGTTTTCCAGTGCCATCGACCAGCAGATAGAAATGCAGCTGGTTTTCGAGGGCACCGATCAATTCTCCGCCATCATGTTCAAACGCCTGGTCGGCGAAGGGGTGCTGTTCGAACAGGTTGAGTGGCCCGAGGGGGAAGCGAAAGAACTGGCCGCGGGGGCGGTTGGGAAGTTCGTCGTAGCTCTCGTAGAGCACGCGGACACCGGCTCCGTGGCGATCGATCCCGCGGTTCTGTCCCGAGACGCCACTGCGGGCGAAGGCAGCGCGGGCCAGGCGGTCGACCGTGGGGTTGAGGAAGTCGGCCTGCGAGTTGATGTTGAGTTCGGTCTTGAGCTGCTGGAGCGTCGCGGGGAGCTGGAGCAGGTCGTGGTACAACGGGGGGCGGGTGGCGGTGGCGACGAACCAGTCGGACCGCAGGATGGGGATATCGACGCCGACGAGCTGCCGGAGGCGGGTGTCGGCCTCGCGG
>CAIUHT010000417.1 GCA_903898975.1 uncultured Planctomycetaceae bacterium | reverse complement strand
GGTCCCGCCACCACCACCAGCCCCTGCGTGAGCGACCCCAGGTCGTACAGGTCGGTCCGCAGCCCCAGGCTGGTCAGGTTGGAAATGCGATCTTCCAACCGCCGCAACGCCACGCCCCACGCCTGGCGCCGGCGATACACGTTGAACCGAAACCGTGGCTGCGGTGGTTCCCCCACGGCACCGTCCACCGCCCCCAGTTCGGGCAGCTCCCCCCGCCCCGCCTGTCGCGCTAGTTCACTGGCCAGGCCCGCGGTCTGCTCCGCCGTCGGTCGGCCCCACGCCGGGAGGGGCCGCAACTCCCCCGCCACGCGGGCATGGGGAAACTCATTCGCCACCACGTGCAGGTCCGACGCCTGCAGTGCGACGCAACCCGCCAACAGCCGGGCCACCACCTCAGGTGTTCCCCCCGGTCGCCATTCCGCGTTGAATAACCCCTCGGCAGGTTCGATCGCAGCGGTCATGAAATCGGGGATGGAGAGTGGCGGCGTGGGGTGACGGGCTCGACCAGCGCGAAGACCGGGAATGGGGTCGCTGGATGACACATCTCGGAGATCAGCGCGGCTGGGGAGACGAGCAGGGCGCCGGGGTCCCACGGGGGAAGTTGCACAGGGGAATGCTGTCGGAGGGCTCGGCGAGAATCTCGGCGAGGGTCGATTGGGAGAACGCCCGTTCCATGTCTGCGAGCGCGTTGTCGACCCGCTTGTGCAGCGGGCAAAGGCGCACGCCGTGCGCCTCAAGCCCCAAGGGGCAGGTGGTGATTCGCTGGATCGGATCGACCGCCTGCACCACCCGCAGCAGGCTGATCTGGTCGGGGGGCAACGCCAGCGAAAAGCCCCCACCCGCCCCCCGGCGACTGGTGACCAGCTGTTGCTTAACCAGCTGTTGCAACACCTTGCCCAAGTAGGCGGCGGGCACCTGCGTGGCCCGCGAGATCTGCTCGACCGTCTGCCCCGGGGCGGGGTTCGAGGCCAGACAAATCATCGCCCGCAAGGCGTACTCGACTGTCTGGGTGAACATGGGGACTCCGGGATCGACTCACCCCAGTCAGCAAATGCGAGCTGGGGCCTGCGGCAGCTGGTACACCGGGAACGCGAATTCTGTCGGGGAATAACTCAATCCAGACGTTGACATCCGATTCAGTGCCGATATATTCAGCAATTAATCGGACACAAGAGTCCGATTCATCGGGGTCGGTGGTCGAGTCGCTGGATTCGAATCGGTCCCTGCACCGGTGAATTTGGGGTTCGCTTCTTCGCTTTCCCAGGGGTCAACCACATGTCAGCACACGTCGTCGATGAAGCACGGTTGGAGACAGACACGGGCTACCGTTTTCAGTATGTCGCGCAGTTCATGGGGTTTGGAGCCGACGACATCGCGGCCGTGAAGGCGGTGGCCCCCCGGTTGGCCCCCATCGTACCGCAGCTGGTGGATGCGGTCTATGAGCGGCTGTTTGCCTACGAATGCACCCGCCGGCATTTTCTTACGCGTCAGTCGGGGTACGCGGGACCTCTCCCCACGAACAGCGACAGCCTGTCACACGACCATCCACTCATCCAGTTCCGCAAGCAGCACCTGGCACAGTACCTGGTGCGACTGGTCACCGGCGCGTACGACAGCGCGATGGTCGAATACCTGAACCT
>CAIUHT010000416.1 GCA_903898975.1 uncultured Planctomycetaceae bacterium | reverse complement strand
TCGGCCACGGTGGGAACTTGAGGGGCAATCGTCGTTCGTGCAGATCGCCCTTCCCCCCGCTTCCGTCCGCCGGGTGGTGGCCCCGGTTGATCGCGCCCTCTTGCGCACGCTGGTCGAGGCCGATGGGACGACGCGAACACGGGCCCAGTACCGGCTGGCTCCGTCTCTGCGCGATCTCCCCCTGCGACTCGCCCCCGGGTGGCGTCCCATCGCCATCTGGTGGAACGCCAATGCGGTCCCCCTGCGGCCCGCTCCTGCCGACGCTGGCCGCGAAACGCTGTATCGCATTGTCGCCCCCGGCAACGCTCCCCGCGCCACCTCGGTGGTGACCGTCGAATTCGAGAATCCAACTGCGGAACTCGCCGGGTTGGGTCAGCAGCTCGACCTGGCCCCCCCGTCGCTCCCGGGAGATCGCACTCCCGCTGAAACGTTCTGGCAGCTCACGGTCGCCGACGACCAGTACCTGTTCCGTCGCCCGGCGGGGTTCGCCCCGGCGTATGGCTGGCGGTGGTCGGGATGGGGTTGGCTCAGGCAGTCGATGCACGGTCCCCGCGATCTGAGCGACTGGCTGGGTGAACCCGCCGAGTTGCCCTCGTGGCAACCGGGGGTGACGACGCACACCTACCTGCTGGCAACCACGCGTCCCGACCTCGCGCTGCACTCCGAGTTCATCGGTCGCGTCCCCCTGGTGGTGCTGGGGGCCGGCGGCGTGCTGGCGATTGGGTTGATTCTCTCGCGGTGGCGGTTTGCCCGGTCACTGCCCCTGCTCAGCCTGCTCGCCGCCCTCGCCGCCTTCGCCCTGGTCGCCCACACCGAGACCGCGCTGCTCTTCCTGCAACCTGCGCTGTTGGGCGGTGCGCTGCTGCTCTTTTATGGGGTCATCGACCGCCTCGTGCGGCGTGACGCTCCACCACCTCCGGTGCTGGCACCGGTCCCGAACGGCTTTGCCTCGACCATTGTGGCTCCCCCCAACCCGGGGGCACCCCGCTCAAGGTCCGGTGTGGCCAGCAGTCGACCCGTCGAGGCCGCTGCCGCCGCCGCCGCGGTCGAGCCCCGGAGCAGTCGGCCATGAGCAGGTCGGCCACGAGCGGGTTGGCTGCAGATCGCCAACGGGCCAGCCTTCGCCACGGGGCCAACCGTCGCCCCTCGGCTCGGCATAGTCTCTCGTCTTGTCATCCCCCCTCGTCTTGTCATCCCCCCTCGTCCAGTCGAGCGCGCCGAGGCATTGACCGCGGATCGCTCGTGCAACTGGTGGCTGTGGCCTGGCTCTGCCTGGCCAGCGTTGGGCTGGCTCAGCCCCCCGGGTTCGCTCCCGCTCCCGACGCGGCGGGTCCTCCGCCGCTCATTCGTCGACTCTTCGTCCCCGCCGACGCTCCCGACCGCTGGCCCCGGGGCGACTGGGAGCCATTCCCCGCCGACCGGTTCGACCGGTTGTTGCAGGCGGCCCAACAGCGGCAGTCGGCCCCCGCCCCCCCTCCCTTCGGCTCGGCGACCTACGTGGCCACCGTGGCCGGGACGCAATTGGTCGCGGGGCAGGTGACCTGGCAACTCGCCGAGCCTCCCCCCCCTCGCGGTTCGGGAACACTCCTCGCCATCGGCCGCAGCGAACTCCCGCTGTTCGATCTGCAGGCCCGCACCCCGGCGGGCGAGGTCATCGGGCGGGAGCTGCCGTGGGGCCGCGCCGAGGAAGGTCAGTTGTGGCTCCTCGCCCCCGCGCAGGCGGCCTCCATTTCGGCCCGCTTCGCCCTCGACGGGCGACAGGTGGGGCAGGTGAGGCATTGGAAACTGCGGCTCCCCAGGTCGCTCCGGTCGCGGGTGGAACTGCGTGTCCCCAACGGACTCCGGCTCGCCGCCAGCTGCGGTCTTGTCGCCGGTCCCCTCCCGCTTCCGGTCGGTCCCCCGCTGCCCCCGCCCGAGGCAGTCGCGTCTCTTTCGACAGGGGCACCCCCCCCCGCCGCCCAGTCTTCCGAACCGGCCGCCGACTCCCTCTGGCAGATCGAGTTGGGGGGGCACACCGAGTGCGATCTGCAACTGTTTCCCCAGTTGGCTCCCCCGGCCTCGGGGGTGCTGCTGGTCCGCCCCGAGTTGTCGCTGGTTGTCCGGCCCGAGGCGACCCGGTTCCGCGCAGCGTTTGATCTCATCGCGGGCGAACACCCCCGCTCCCAGGTCGAGTTCGAACTCCCACCCCACGCCGAGATTGCCGCAGTCCGCTGGGGGGACGAATGGCTCGAGTGGGACCGCCCCGCCGAAAACCGCGCCCGCCTCCGCGTCCACTTCTCCGACGCGCTGCTGGGTGAATCCCGCCGGGTGGAATTGCAGGGCCTGCTCCCCGCCGACGATTCCCGCGGCTGGACTCTGCCGCTGCTCAAGGTTGTTGACGCGGTCGAGCAGGAAGGCTCGGTCGTGGTCCGCACCATCGCCCCCTTTCGCCTCGCCCGGTGGCAGGCCGAGGGGCTGCGGGGAACCGGGTACCAGGCTTCGCCCGATGGGGCCGAGACGTTTGAGTTCGTGCGGGTCACACCCGATGCCCGGCTCACCTTCGAACCCGAGGTCGCGGCCGAGCAGGTCACCATTCGGCAGATCGATGTGCTGGGAAGTTTGTCCGATGACGACCTGGTTGTCTGTCTCGAATGGTCGGTTCGCGACGGCCAGGTCTGGTCGGCCGATCTTTCGCTCATCCCGGGTTGGGAAGTGGTCGATGTGCGGGCCCTCTCGGCGGGGCGGGGCGATCGCGGTCTCGACTGGCAGGTGACACCCACGGGGGAAGGGGGCCGATTGACCTGCCAGGTCGGCGAGGCTCTCACCCCGAACCGCCCCATCACCGCGGAAGTCACACTGCGGGTTCGCAACACCCCCGAGAGTGGCCTGGCTCGACTGCCCGCCGTCATCCCCTCGGGAGACGGGGCGTCCAGCTACTCGCTGCTGGCGGTCGGGGCCGTACCTCCCGCTGTCGCCTCCGGGGTGAACGCGTTCCAGCCCCTGCCGCTCCAGGAACTCCCCGACTGGATCGAGCCCCTGGGGTTGGCGTCACGAACCGAGCCCGCGGTCTGGCGGTTGCCGGGCGTGGCCCCCCAGTCGCCCGTGCAGCTGGTTCCCCCCCGGCTCGCCGCCATGAGCGAGCCCGTCGGGGCCCCGCCTGCCACCGCGCCGGGAACCGAACTTGCCTCGGTTTCCGCCTCGGCCTCGGGCGAGCCCCCCCGCGCTTTCCCCCGGGTCGACATCGTGGTCGACCTGGCGGGCGGGAGTGTCGGTTTCGACCACTATCGACTCGAGTTCGAACTGCCTCCCGGCTGGCCCTCGGGGTCCATCGCGTGGCAGTTCGCACCGCGCGTGCAAGATCTGGTCTGCTTCCTCAACAATCGACCGGCCATTCCTCCTTCCGAGATCCCGGGCTATCACGCGGGCATTCTCGTTCCCCCGGCGGTTCCCCAGGAGGTCAGCCTGCCCCGGCGATTGCGGGTCGAATACCGGGTCCCGCTCGACGAGGCCACCCCGGGTCGCCGCACGCTGCTCTTTCCCCGCCTTGACCTCCCGGTGCTGGAAAGTGCCGCCACCCTGCGGGTCGCACCCGGCCAGGTGCTGCTCACCCCTCCCCCCGGGTTTGTGCAGAGACAACCCCTGGCGGGCGACGCGCCGCAACCGCTCCGACCCCTGCTGGGACGCTGGCTTGAACCTCAGACCCGCACGGTCGCCACGCCGTGGTTGCTCCCCTTTCAAAGTGAAAGCTGGCGCGACCTGTTTCGGCAGATCGAAGGTCCCACCGACCTCGAAGACCCCCTTGATCTCGCCGAGCAGTGGCAGTGTCGCCAATTGGGCCTCCCCGAGCAGTTGCCCCTGGAGGTCGCCCGGCGGGATGCCACGCTCACCAGTGGCCTGCTGCTGCTGGGGCTGGGTGTGGTCCTCACGCTGGTGGCCCGTCACTTCGCCCACAACGCCCATCCTGCCTGGGTGGCGGTGGCCCTGCTGCTGCTGGGCTGTGGCTTGCTGTGGTGGTCGGGCGGACGTGCCCAGGCCCTGGTCGCTGTTGCGACGGGGCTGCTGCTCGGACTCTGCTGGCCCGAACGCTGGCGCCGTCCGCAGGGGGCTGCCAGTGTGCTGCCCGACCGCCCGGGCCTGCCGCCGCTGCCCGCCACTGTCGGGCTGCTCATCGCAGCATTCCTGGGGCTGCTGGCCCTGGGCGGCTCGCTCGCGTGGTCTCAATCCCCGGCCCTCCCCCCCGCGCCCGCCGGAGCCTTGGGCGATGTGCTGATCCCTCTCGCAGCCCCGGGTGCTCCGCCGCAGGCGACCCCGTTGGTCTATCTCTCTCCCACCCTTCGGCAAGAGCTGGAAGCACTTGCCAGCCCGCCGCGCCCCGGTGTGCTGGTGCAGACACTCGACCTGGAAACTCCTCTCGATGGACAGGGACGGCAACTGCTGGTCGCCCGCCTCGAGTGCTGGCTCACCGGGCATGGTCCCGCCCGACTGCTGCTGCCTCTCGAGGGCGTGCGCCTCGCCGAGAACAATCCCTGCCTGGTCGACGGGCGGCCCGCCGACCTCCTCACCATAGCGAACTCCAGCGCCCTGCTCCTCGAACTGGACGCAGGGCTCCCGCTCTCGTCCACTCTCACTCCCACCGACGCCGACTCCAGTCGGCTCGCGGAGGGCGCGGCGAGCACCCCCGCCGAATCGGCGGAAATCTCCCCCGCCGATTCTCCCGACCGTCCC
>CAIUHT010000415.1 GCA_903898975.1 uncultured Planctomycetaceae bacterium | reverse complement strand
CGGTCGAGTTGGTCGCGAGCCGACCAGTTCTGCGCTTCCGACCAGGACTCCAAGGGGCAGGGAAGTGACGACCAACCCGCGACTTGCCAACGCCTCCCTGCCAACAGGGCTCGTCTCTGCGCGCAAAGAGGAATAAAGATAGATTTGACCACGCACCCTTGTATTCCGCGACCGAATCTCCAGCCGTTTATCACCGCGCAGAATGAGTTCTACCCAGGGCTGGCGTATGCCCACAGCGGGAATGCGGGGATCGAGAGGCATTTCCATTCGGGATCAGTGAAACTGGGACTTGTGATCGACAGGGAACAGGCGCATTCCTGTCAGAAACCGGGTGAGTGCAATATCGAGCCCCGGCAACAAACAGCCAAGTCGCAGCATGTGCCAATTCAGCAGGCAGTCATCCGGCCTGCTACACTACCGATGCTGTACCAGGGCCCCAATGAGCCCTTTCGTAATGATCCCCTGATTTTCACGCAAGCCGCTCACGCCCTGTTTGTCCGTTCCGGCAAAGACAACCATGCTCGCCTGTGGATGGCAGATTGAGCTTGAGCGGTTGTGTCCCCCGGGTAGCCCCCGCTTCAAACTGACCATCTCCCTGGAGTCGCCATGTTCGGTTCGGCATCGCCGACCCCTTACGACCTGCGGTTCGCCATTGGTCGCATCCCTGTCCGTGTGCACCCACTCTTCTGGCTTTTCTCCGCCCTGCTGGGCTGGTCGGGTCCCAATCTGCAGAAGACCCTGCTGTGGGTGCTGTGCGTTTTCCTCTCCGTGCTGATTCACGAACTTGGACACGCCTGGACGGCCCAGTCTTTTGGACTGCGGCCACAAATTGTCCTGCACGCGTTCGGAGGTTACGCCGCCTACCATCTCACCGGGCGGCAGTCGACCTGGCAGCGGATACTCATACTGATCGCCGGGCCTGCCGCAGGATTTGCCCTGCTTGGCTTGGCGACGTTGGGGCTGTTTGCCGTCACTGCGCTCCGCCAATCGTCCGCCACAACGTCAGTCCCTCCTCAACTGATCACGATGTTGGTTCACCTGTGTTATATCAATCTCTGGTGGGGCGTCCTCAATCTGCTTCCGATTTACCCCCTTGACGGGGGGCAGATTGCCCGCGAAGTGCTCCGTTGGTGGAGCCCCTGGCGCGGCCTGAACTGGTCACTCTGGCTGTCCCTCGTCTGCGGGGGGCTGCTGGCCTTCTATTTTTTTCGCCAAAATCAGCACTTCACAGGCCTGATGTTCGCTTCCATGGCCTTTGAAAGCCTGCAGTCTCTGCAAAATGACCGCTGAAGCTGCCCGATGACTTCAATCGGCCAGCTCGCTGCTGAGTCACCGGACCATAGAAGCGGATTCGTCCCTCTATTGGCTGGTCACCACTGATGCTTAAGTCGACCGGTCTCTCGCCCACACATTCCGTCCGTTCTCGAACAAGGGTGATCTCGTGTGCCTCAACCCAACACAGCCAGTCCAGATGCATCGCGGCTCATCGTCTCTGCTGCTGCAGGTGTTGCTCTTGGGAGGGGGATTGTTCGTCTCCCTGATCGCACCCACCTCACCAGCCTACGCCGATAAACCCGCCTTGCTGCAGGGGGTCGACCGCCGGGCTGATCAGGCCTGGGAGGATGCTCGCCAGATCTGGGATTGGGCCGAGCCTGGCTACCAGGAACACCGCTCGTCAGCGCTGCTGGTCGAGCGACTCCGGCAAGCCGGGTTTCAAGTTCAGACTGGTGTGGCCGAGATTCCCACTGCGTTCGTGGCTCGCTTTGGCGAAGGGAGCCCGACCCTGGGGCTACTCGCTGAGTTCGATGCTCTGCCTGGTCTGTCGCAGGAGGCGATCCCGGAACGCAAACCGCGCGAAGCGGGTGGCTACGGTCACGCCTGCGGACACCATCTTTTCGGGGTGGCCTCAGTCACGGCTGCACTGGCCCTCGCCGACCAGATCAAGGCAGGACAGCAGCCCGGGAGAGTCGTCTTGTTCGGCTGCCCGGCCGAGGAGGGGGGGGCGGGTAAGGTCTTCATGACCCGAGCCGGGCTGTTCGAGGGTTGTGACGCAGTCCTGCACTGGCATCCGGGCAATCGGAATGCGGCAGGTGATGCGTCGACCTTGGCGCGGATGTCCGCGAAGTTTCGCTTTCACGGCAAGGCAGCCCACGCAGCGGCTGCCCCCCAGGAAGGCCGCTCGGCGCTGGACGGGGTTGAATTGATGAACCATGCCGCACAACTTTTGCGCGAACACACCCCGGAACAGACACGGATTCATCATGTGATCACTGCGGGAGGCGACGCTCCCAACGTCGTCCCCGAGTTCGCGGAGGTCTATTACTACGTACGGCATCCCAATGCACAGGCCACCAAGGCGGTGTTCGATCGGCTTGTACTGTGTGCCCGCGGCGCGGCCCTGGCAACCGAAACCCGCCTCGAGATCGAGCACCACGGAGGGACGCTCGAGGTTCTTCCGAACCGGGTGTTGGCCGACGTGGCAGCCCGCAATCTTCGGGAGCTGAACAAGGTCGGCTACAACGAGGAGGAACTTCGTTTTGCCCTGCGCCTCCGAGAGACCCTCAATGATCCCCCGGGGCTGGATACCTTGGCCACTGTGTTTGACCAGTCGGGAACGGTGGTCCGGGGTTCGACCGACGTCGGTGACGTGAGCTGGGTCGTCCCGACGACAGGCTTCACCACCGCCTGCTGGGTTCCCGGAACACCAAGTCATTCCTGGCAGGCGGTGGCGGCGGGAGGAACGTCAATTGGCCGCCAAGGGATGCTGCTGGCAGCCCGGGTCCTGGCGGTGACAGCCTGGGATCTGGGTCACGATCCGGGGGCGCTGCGGGAGGCCCGGGCTGAACTCGACCGCCGCCTGGGGGAGCGCAGGTACCTGCCATTGATGCCTGCTGACGTCAACCCAATCCTGGACTACCGCAAAAGATCGAAGGACTGAGTGCCAATCTGCGATGGCAACTCCCCGCCGATGATGCCTCGCAGGCGAGCCCCGCTCCCCGTGTCGGGGAACTCACCCTGAAGGAGGCAACCGATCGAGCGGAGTCACTTCCAGTTGCCCGCTGCAATGCTTGCAGCGGACCTTGACCCCGACGTACTTCGACGCCATTCGGAGGCGCTCCCGGCAGTGGGGACAGTAGACATACACGGAGAGCTGACCGGCTTGCCCGTCGGGGGTCGCCTGAAAGCGAAAGCCTTTCGCACAGTGCTTGCAGGAGACTTTCTTCCCATCGAAGCGGGCGTTGATGCGGAGTTCCCGCTCGCAGCTGGGGCAATCGAGAAAATAGCCGCGCACGGGAATTCGAACTTCGGCAGAAATCTCCTGGAGAGGCACGAACTCGGGAATCTCGATACTGTCCGACTCCAGATCGGTGTTCAACATCGCTCGGCAGTTGCGGCAATGGATCAGCCGTTCGGGCATGTCCTCGCCACAAATCGGGCAGGGTCCGCCGGGCCACGGAGGCATGCTGGAGCTCCAGACTCAGGGTCAGAATGAGGAATCACGGGTCCTGTTTTCCCATCGGAGCCATTCTTCATCGGCCCCACCCCGGATGGCAACCCCCCCGACAACCTCCTGGCGACGATTTTTCGACGAATTGACCATCAATCCCCCCAAGATAACCGGAATAATCAGGATGATCTGTCGAAAAGTTACCGAGATGGAAACGTGAATCGCAAGGATTGTCAGGGCTCGACGATCGAACGCAGTTCCGTTTCGGATTCGGATCCAGGACGATTCCAATCGGTCTTTCACCGAGTCCCGCCGGGTGAGTCGCTTCGAGCCCCCCAGCCCTGGCCGAGAACCGTCCACGCCGACCGCTTCAGTCAGAGGCCCCGGGCTTGGCGTCAGGCTTGGCGTCAGGCTTGGCGTCAGGCTTGGCGTCAGGCTTGGCGTCAGGCTTGGCGTCAGGCTTCTGAACTGGAATCGCCGCAGTTTGATCTGACGGGAACAGTCGGGTCCGATCGTTCCAGCCTCGCAGTTCGATTGATCGCCCATCTGGCGTCACGGTCAGGCTGCGGAAGCCCGGTTGTTGTGCCGACTTTTCATCAAGAAGCTTGGTTCCAGTCTGCTTATCGATGGCCACAAAGTGCATCGACCAGAAATTGACCTGCCCCTGGTTTTGAAACTTACGCTCTACAAACAGGAGCAGTGGACAGAAATCGAATCGTTCCAGCAGCAGGTTCTGGTTCGACAGTGTCTGTTTCCAGCGGACTTGTCCGCTCGTCAGGTCGATTGCGGTGATCGATCCGTTCACGCGCAGGAATGGCAACTGTTCGTTGTAAGAGCCCGAGCCCTGTCCGGCCCGATTGACCACCAGGTAAGCCTGATCGGGGTCTCCCAGCAAAAGCACCTCCGACTTGCTCTTAATTTCTTCGGCAGGGAGCTTCGCCAAGGCCTGAACGGTTCCATCCTTGAGGTCCAGCAGGCTCAACCTGTGCTCGGGTTGCTCCTTGGTGGACGGCTCGAGCACAGTCAGGCGTCCCGGAGAGTAACCCGCCCCCATAGCCCCCTTCGCGAACGTCCGGGTCCACAAATCTGCCTGTGTCTCCGGGTTGAACTTTTTGACCTGCACTCCCTCTGGCGTATTGGACGCCAGCACCAGGTCGTCTCCGACCATTGCCAGGGCCCGAGCCTGCAACTCCCTCAGGCGTGGAACGTCAACCACCCGTCCATCCAGCACACGCAAAGCGGTGGTTGCCGCTTCGGTCCGACGGGCCACACCCGGCAAAGGAACCCCCAGCCCCCGCATCATCATCAACTGTTGCTGCTGCTGGGAGTCGACCGAGCTGAGGTACAGGAGCCGGTCTCCTCCGGTGACCGTGGTGCCCGAGCGGCCTCCCTTCATCGACCAGCGGACTTGGCCGGTCTCAGCATCCAGTACGGTCAGTATCCGCCGGGACAATACACAGATCACTTCGTCGCTGATCAGCGCCAGGCTCCCGTACGACTGCCCACTCGAATTGAAGCGTGGTCCTCCCGATGAGAGTGCCCTCAAGGGTGTGAACAGGCCGGTCTGTTGCCGACCGTAATACACGCCACCATTTCCCCGGCTCTCGATCGGAAAAGACCAGACAAGCTTTCGTTCGAGGGGGGACAAGCAGTGCACGACTCCTCCCTGATAGAGCAATACCCGATGACCGGTGGCGCGGCCAAGCGGTTGATTCCCGTCGTTACCCGCCGCACTGACTCGAAGGGGAACCAGCCAGTCCGATTTGCCACTCTGGGTGTTGACCATCTCCAACCGTCCCTGTTCCGGATCGATCTCAAGTCGATTCATCCCAAAGAATGGTTCCGAGTTGGTGAGGTTGGAGACCTCTTGGGGAACCCAGTTCTGGTAATTGGCCCCCATGCGCTCCACCCGAACACCTGGAGCCCCCCAAGCGAGGCGGAGCCGGGCTGGAGCCCCGGCAGGCCCTGGAACGGCTTCTTGAGGGATCGCCCGCTCGCGCAGCGACTGGACAATTTGTTCCACTGGTCGTCCATCGGGGAGAGCTTGTCCGGCAAATCGGCGACTGAGTCTCTCAATCCAGGCGAGAGCATCAGCGGGATGCCCAAGATCGAGGAGGGCTCGCACCAGGCGTTCCCCAGCCGGGAACGCGACCTCGACCTTCGATTGCCCGATCAGCTTCAGCCACTGCCGTTCAGCACCCAGCCAGTTCCCCCCAGCGAGGCAGTCCTCCGCCCGCTGCAGTCGCACTGGAATTGCCTGTGGCGAGTCTGGAAAGAGCGCTAAAAATCGGTGACGTGCCTCGGTGTCGCCCTGCATTGCCGCGCGGGACAGGGCTTCAATGCGGGCTTCGATTGCCCCCTTCTGTTCGGCGGGCACCACCTGCATCAAATCCTGGAGTTTCCCGGCGACATAGAGATCGACACGCACCTGCACCGCTGGAGGTCCGATCTGGCGAACGAAGGTCTCAGCAGACTCCTCTGCCAGCTTGAGGTACGCCTCGAAGGCCTGCAGGTGTGCCCCGACCGCCAGGCTATGGTCTGCCTGCAACTGCCTCAGCAACAGGGTCTCGTCAGATCCGCTGACCAGTTCCTGCAGCTCGTTCAGGAGCTGTGGCGCATCGGCTCCCGCAAGATCACCCCGCAGCAGGGCAACCAGCACCTCGATCGACTGCCGATGAAAGTCGTCCCGGCGTTCCTCAGGAAGTCGTGAGACATCGACCTGCTTAAGAAACCCGCGGGCGGGGCCATAGGCTCGTTGGAGGATCGAGAGATCAGCCTGCTTCAGCAGCATCAGCGGATCGGTCGGGTCCACGCTGCGAGCTCGGGCGATCTCGTCAATCACCGCCTGTTTTTGCTCGAATGCCGACAGGTTGAAGAGGTCCGTGGAGAGAACCAATCCCCCGGCCATCAACAGGTTGCCAATTCCGCCAGTGGCTGACTCTGGCAAAAACGTCTGGCTGCGAATCTGGCCGGTCTCGAGGTCGAGGGAGACAACCTCTCCCCCCGAGAGAGGCAGGTGAAACAAACCCTCGGTCAGGACACCTCGCCCGGAAGGCATTCCATGCTCGCAGGTCCAGATCGGCTCTCCGGTCGCCAGGCTGCGGGCGATGGTCTTCCCGCGCTCAACAACCAGGACTTTTCCTGCGACGCTTCCAGCCACATACAGGCCGGTCTCGCGGGGACGCGTCCACAATTCGCGTCCTGTCGCCAAATCGAGACACGCCATGGTCTGGACCACCGGATCTGTGACCGTGTAAATCACACGCCCGTCAGCGATCAGCGGGGGGGCTGCCTGCCAGACCGACGACAGTCCATACTGGGGCACCACGCGCCCCAGTTCATTGCCATCGGGGCCCTGGGTCCGCTGGCCGGTTTGCGGGGCCGCGGCCCGGTAGCCCCAGACAACCGAATGAGTGCTCTGGTCGACGGCGACCAGCCAGCCGACGGTTGTCGGGCACAGGATCATGCCATTTGCGACCGTCGGCTGGGCGGTCAGCCACCGTCGGCCCAAATCCTTTTCAATTCCCGCATCGGCATACGCGACCAATTGCGACCACTGCACCGCTCCGGTGGCGGTATCGAGGCAAAACAGCCGAATCTGCCCCGACAGGTCCCCCTCCGCAGCCTCCCCGACCAGGTACATCTGCGAACCGTCAACCACCGGTGGTCCAAAAAACTGGTGTCCCGACAGGGGGAGATCAAAATCCTCCCCACTGGCAGGGCCCCCCAGCTCCCAGAGTGGACGCCCAGCCCGCAGATCGTAAGCCGAGAGTCGGGTCCCAAAGGGACCAAAGGCCTCATCATTGCCGTTGAAGAACCCTTGAGCTGGCTGGCGGTTCGTGAGGTATTGCGGGTCCTCAAGCACAAACAGACGGAGTCCGTCCGAGCTGATCAGCCCGAAATTCTTATTGCGGAACAACAGATTCGCGACCGGAGAGCCCTCTCCCTGCCCCGGGCTGTAGCCAAAGTTGAAGTTCCCCGCAAACTGACCGCGGAAGCCAAACATGCCCATTCCCGCCTCTGGGGTCAGGCTGACCTGGCCAGAAAGCAGGCGGCCGATTGGCTGTTGCTCAGGGGTTGCCCACAACCGCTCACCTGTCAGCAGCCGGAAAACAGCGACTCCCTGCAGCGTTCGACAGGCAATCAAGTCGCCAACCACGATCGGTTCCATCACCGGCAGAGCCGAGACCTGCATCTCGGTCATGTCTTCCTGGAGCTGGCCCAACTGCTCGCGGACAGTCAGGCTGTCGGTCAGCGGCTGCTGCCAGCGGGCGAGGAGCAGCGGCTCACCTCCCTGCACCCGCCCCGAATGACGTGCGTTTCCGTAAAACATTGGCCAGTCGGTCTGCGTCGGACTCGCAAGGGGAGCAGGCGCCACAAGGGCGTCCAGCCAGTTGTCGGGCACTCCTTTCTGCCCCCCCAGCGTCAGATCTCGGGAAGACAGACCCGCAGCCAGTTCCGCCGCGCG
>CAIUHT010000414.1 GCA_903898975.1 uncultured Planctomycetaceae bacterium | reverse complement strand
GGTTTGGGTCCCCGCCACACAACGCCCGCAACCCGGCGGCGTCGGCGGCCCCCACCCGGGCCGACAGCGTGGGGTCGGCGACCAGTTGCCGGGCCCGCTCGGTCAGCCCAAACCCCGAGGCGATTGATTCGACAGTCGTGCCGGCGAGTGGAACCCGGCGAGGCACTCCGCCCGGGCGCAGGTGGCCAATCTCGACCGCCCCGGCTCCCTGCCCGCGGTAGACCTGCCCCCCCACCACCAGGCCGCCGCCAATGCCCGACCCAATCGTCACGTAAAGCACGGGGTCGTAGCCGCGGCCAGCACCGAACAGCGCCTCGGCGAATGCGGCCGCGTCGGCGTCATTGTGCAGCACAATGGGCCAGCCTGTCTGCCCCTGCAGCCAGTCGGTGAAGCGGAACTGTTCCCAGCCAGCGACCTGGTGGCTCTTGGTGATTGTGCCGGTGGAGGTCTCGACGGGCCCGCCAAAACCAACCCCGCACCCGGCGACCTGGTCAGGTTTCACCCCGGCCCTGCGCAGCAGGCGATCGCAGCCCGCGAGGATCTGCTGCTGGATTTCGGCCGCCTGCCCGGGGAGCCGGACGGTGTCGCGTTCCAGCGCCAGTACCTCGGCCGCCGCGCCCGTTCCCAACCCCAGCTGCAATTTGGTGCCACCGATTTCAATGCCCACGAACAAGCGGGAGGACTCCATGGAGACGAGACCGCCAACAAAGAGGGAACGAATGAGCGGGAGAGGGAAGCGACACGCCAGAGATACCCCAGAGTCGGTCCAGTGCACCACCCCACGCACACACACGAGAGTGGCACGCAACTGCCAAACGTGGCCGGAGAGAGAGCGCAGGCCCGGCAGTCTGGCAGCCCGTCCCGCTCTCGCGCCGTTAACGACGCGACGGGCCAATCGAGTGAGCCAGGTCTGGCCGACTTCACCCAACTCGGCGAATGGACCGGCCGACCGCAGTCACTCACCGCACCGCGCGGCACTTCAGACGCCTCGGCCAAAAGGTCGGGCTCGGCCCGGCTCTGACCTTCGACTCGCCAACCCCCCTACCGGAGTGTTCAGCGTAAACCCCGGCACGAGCGACGTCGAGTAACCCCGCTCGCCGCTCCCCATCGCCGCCACGACGCTACGAACGGGTGGTGTTCAACAGCCTGGTGAAAGTCCCCGGCAAAAGTCTCTCGCGGAAGTCTCTCGTGGAAGTGCCCCGTGGAAGTGCCCCGTGGAAGTCCCGGGGGACAAGTCTCTGGCGGCTGACTGAGCCGCTGGCTGATCGGGACTGCAGGGTTGCCTGTTCACCCCGTGAAACAAAAAACCCCTGCCGATCCATGATCGGCAGGGGGCGGATTCGCGGGAATCCTTGGTTTGTTGCGGGGAGGGACTTCGCGGCGGCAGACCGCCTGCGTCCCAGCCCCGAGTGTCTTAGCGCACCTGGACCTTGAAGCTGACCTCGCCCCCTTCGCGGGGAGGCAAGGGAGCTTCCAGCTCCCAGCGGAGAATCTGGCTCCCTTCACCGTTGTCGACCGCGTCGAACCGGGCCGCCCGGGTGCCACTCTGGCTGCCAGCCAGGTACTCCAGCCGGGGGGTCAGGTTGTCCACAATCGTGACATCGGTCACCGGGCTGTCCCCGGGGTTTTCATAGCGGATGGTGAAGGTGATCTCGTCACCCTGGGAGGCGACGTGCACGTCGGTCAGCTTCACAATCTTGAGCCGGCCCGGACCTCGCACATCGGTCCCGGCCAACTCGGCCACCTTGAACTTGCTGTCGACCAGCTGCACGCCATCGACCGTCCCCACGATGACCGGGTTCTGATCGCGGGTCCAGACCTGGGCCGACTGAATGCGAACCGCCAGCAGCGCCTCGTCGGCCTGCTTCAACACGGTCGCGTACAGGGGACCGAAGTACGTGAGCGGCACCAGGTCGTTGGTCTGCGTGACCATCGCCAGGGGCAGGTCAAGCTGCCAGGCGGCGTCGGCGTTCCGCACCACGCTGCCACGCACCCGGGTCAGCATCCGCTCGACCCCGGCATCCAGTCGATGCACGTTCAAGCGGTCGTCCCGGTGCAGGGCAATCTGTCGCAGCGACTGCTCGCTTTGGTTCGGCCGGGAGGCCTGTGCGTCTTCAATCGTTCCGCTGATCACCGACACCGAGGAGAACCGCGGGGCGTAGACGCAGACTTCGTTCGACCGGCGAACCTTGCGGCGGCCCTCGGCCCCCACGTACTCGGCGACGGTGTCTTGTGTCTCCAGCCCAATCATCCGCTCTTCGTCGTACCGGACCGGATCGTCGCGGTCACCGCCGTCGCAGAGGTATTCATCAGGATAGAGCTCCTGCTCGCAGCCAGCCGCCTCGCAATCGGGGCAGGTCTCGACAGGCGGGCAGTACCCGGGCATCCCGGGGGGACAGCTGCCGCGACGTGCCAGCCGCCGGCGGGCAATCGCGGTGACCTGCTGAATCTCGTACCCCGCCGAGGGAGGAGCGAACTCCGCTGTCTCGAATCCAGCCCCCTCCTGCGCGAGCGACTGAGCACGGGCGGTGGTGGCCTG
This sequence comes from uncultured Planctomycetaceae bacterium, assembly GCA_903898975.1. Taxonomy (GTDB): domain Bacteria; phylum Planctomycetota; class Planctomycetia; order Planctomycetales; family Planctomycetaceae; genus UBA10511. The sequence continues at coordinate 5,252 of CAIUHT010000414.1, read as the reverse complement.
ATCGCTTGACAGATCATTGGACCGGGCAGCGGGCTTCGCGGCCGACCGCGGGCTGGCGACTACGGCCCGGGCGGGCTGTTCGCCACCCAGGTATCCGGCCTGGTGAGTGGCCAGTGTGCCACAGCCCGAGGCGGCCAGCAGCAGGGCCGAGACCAGGTACCGCGCCTGGTCGACGGCGCGGGGGGCCAGTTGAGCAAGTCGGGGGAGTGACTTCATGGCAGCACCTCGCTGGTCTCGAATGCCGACCGGGGGCCGATGACCTCGGGAACAATTTCGACAGGGGGAGCGTCGCCAAAGAAACCTGGATCGGGATTCTGGCGATCGGGCAGCCGGCCCCCCAGGCGGATCACCGCCACAGGACGACCCGACCGATGAGCAAGTTCGAACGGGTTTTCGGCCGCACCGAGCAGGAAGGCCCGCTCGCTGGTCGCCCCCCGTTCGGGAATCGCCGTCTGGGGCCGCTCGATGTAGACCACCTTGGTCACCAGGCGACCCGCGAGAGCGGCCTGCAGTTCTTCCGGAGTGAGCGCGACCTGGACCGGGAACTCCAGCTCGCGACCGCACGGCGGGTGCAGGCGATCGATCAGCTCGATGGTCGGGTACAGCTCGGCCCCGGGGAGTTCGGGGAGATCGGAGATGCGAAACCGATAGACCTGCCCCACCTGCAGCAGCGCCAGTGACTGGGGCGGGATGGGGGCTTCGGCTCCATCGGCCGACAGGAACGAGACCGACCCTTCTCCGTCGGGCAACTCGATCTTCACCGCCTGGGGCTGTCGAGCCAGCTTCGGGTTCACCGCCACCGCCCACCGGCCGGCCAGCCCGGTGGCCGATTGAGCTGTGAGCGGCTGATGCCGACGGGTCGGACGGATCTGGGCGTCGGCCGAAGAGCTCGCCGCCACGCAGGCCAGCAGGCTGGCCACCGCCGCACTCTGCGACCAGGCGCCGGAGCGACCGGCGGCCAGAGAGCGAAGCCAGGGCAGGAGAGGCATGCGGCTCGTCATGGGAACACCTGCTGTCAGCGGAGGAGGAGGGAAGAGTTCGCCGAAGCGGGAGGGAAGGGACCGGAACGGTGTCAGGTTTACCGCGACTGGTGATGGGGCGGCCCGTGGGGGCCATCCTCGTCGCGGTGGCAGGAACTTCGTGGCAGGGGGCGGTGCCCGGGAAGGGGACCGCGTTGTCTTGGGGGGGACCCGCAGTTTGCGTCGCAGCCCCCTTGATCTGGAGGCGGGGCGAGCCGGCGGGGCGGAGGGGGGAGACTCAACCCCCTTCCGGTTCACCACGCGGGGTGAACCGGAAGGCAGGCAGAGTTCAGAGGAACGCGTCCCGGGGCCCCTGGGCGGGGCCCGGGGTTGTTAGTGGTTGTGGAACACCGGGTGACGTTCTTCGTACTCGATGTGCCGAACCGGCTCGGGCATGTTGATCGGCGGCGACTGCTTGACGTCGATCAGCAGGTCACGCGTCGGCTCGGGGATGTGGTTCTTCGACAGGTTCCGCACAGTGTGCGACCGCAGACCGGCCGGGGCACCGTAGGGAAGGTGGGGAGGACCGGCCAGGCCGATCGGGGTGCCAGTGACCGGCATGCCCCAGGGCTGGAGGCCGGCGGGCTGACCGGGATACACGGGGCCCGACACCATCATCGCGGGAGGAATGTTCCCGCCGTTCATCCCGGGAGCACCCGCCACGCCGATCGGCATCGGGGGAGCGAACTGACCGGCTTCACCCGAGACCGTCTGCACATGGCTGGCCTGGGTAATGCCTCCCTGGGTGAACGCGCCATCGGGAGTCTCGAGGTCCATGTTGCCGATCCGCAGGACCAGCAGGATGGTGCCGCGACGATCGGCTTCGGCAACCGGGTCGAGGCCCGGGTCGAGGCGGGTCGAAACCAACTGTTCGATGTTGGCAACGGCGAGTTCCTGGTGAGCGGCGTTGGGCAGGTAGATGACCTTGGTGACGAAGTTGTTGGCCTGCACCTGGTCGAGGTCTTCCTCGGTGATCTGGACCGGGACCGCATTGTGCGCCAGGAAGGCGTCGGTCTGCGGATGGGCCGGGTAGACCTGCAGGGTCGGATACAGGACCATCCCCTCACGCCCCACACCGGTGACGTTCGAGAGCTTCAACCGATACGTCGCCGCCTGGGCGAAGTTGTATCGGCCGGGAGCCGACAACTGGGCGTCGGCGAAGCCCCCTTGAATCTGCCAGCCAATCTGCATGTCGACTGGCTCCAGGAACTTGACCTGGGTCGTCCCGCCGAAGGTTCCGGCGTTGGCACCCATGCCAATCCCATTCAACACCCCGGGGCCGGGGCCGTCGACCATCGGGCCCGGACGCACCAGCATCTCGGCGGGAGGGGCGACGTACGGGCGGTGATGGCCCGAACCGCGTCCATGGTTCCCCCGAGCGACGACCACCTCGTCACTGGGGCTCGCGGGTCCACCCCGCATGGCCGACAGGTCGCGCCCGGTCGACTGACAGCCGACGCAGACGGCAACCAGCGTTGCCAACCCGAGCAAGTAGTACTTCATGAAAGTCCCCTTCGAAGAAGTGGGAACCCCTCGACTGGTCTGCCGCAGGAGGCGGCGGAACCGGTCGCCGGGCGACTGAGGCCCAAGCCCTATCGGTGCGAAGATCCCCTCTTCGCTGGCTCTGAACCGGAACGCGGGGCCAACAGAATGACGTCGCCCGGCGTAAGCCGGGTTGGTACAATCCGTGGGCGACCCTCTGACTAGGTGTTCTATTCGGAAAAGTCGCCCCGGATTCTTTGGCAAAACCCTTGCTTTCAGAACTTCATGAAGACTCCGCGCAGCTTGCCCAACCGGTTCCCCATGCTGGTTGGCCTGCTCTTGTGGTCGGTGGCGACCTCCCCCCTGACCGCCCAGGACCAGCCTGCCCCGAAGGCGCAAGTCCCTTCCGAGAAGGGAGTTGCCGCTCAAGAGGCAGCGCCGGGAACAGACCGTCCGGCCACCCCCACCCGCTCGGCCGCCGCTGAACTCAAGCGGGCCCGCCAGCTTCTCACGAAACATTCGTCAATCCGCGCCCGCCTGATTGAACAGGTCACCCTGAACGACCGCACCTATCGGGCCGAGGGACGCTACCTCCAGTTGGCGCTGAAGCCCGGCGATTGGCGGATGCGGCTGGAACTGACCCTGAAAGTGGGCGAATCGGAAGGCTCGCTGCTCGAGGTCTGCAACGGGTCGGTGTTGCAGACGCGGACCGAGATCGACCCGGGCGGCACCGGCAAGAAGAAGCGCGAGAACAAGGAACTGCGGATCAGCCGGCGGAATGTGCAGGAGATTCTCGACGCCGCCCGCAAGTCGGGGGACTTCAGCGAACAGACCGAGGCGAACCTGCTGACCAGCCTCGGCCTGGGTGGTCTCCCGGCCCTGCTGGCCAGTCTCGAGCAAGACATGAAACTGGGCCCCCCCAAAGAAGAAACCATCCGCGATCGTCCCGTGGTGGTGCTGACGGGCACCTGGTCGGAAGCGGTGGCATCGCGGCTCCGCGCTCCGGGTGCCGCGGCGAGCCCCGGCCTGCTCCCCACGACCGTCCCCGACCAGGTCCGGTTGTACCTCGATCAGCAGACTGGCTTCCCGTATCGCATCCTGTACCTCAAAAAACTCCCCAATCGAGATGTCATGAAGCCCATGCTGACCCTCGACTTCCGCGATGTCGTGCTGAACGAGGCGATCGCCCCCGCCGAGTTTGAATACGAACCCCCGGCAGGCATCGAGTCGGTCGACGAAACCAATTTCTACATCCAGATGCTGGCCCCCCAGTCGGGAACCCGTACCAACCCGTAAGCGAGCCCACCTTGCCCGGCTGGCACCGCCTCGATTTGATGGCCAAGTGATCGCCGCCAGACGCTTGCCCCCCTGATGTGGTGGCACTGCTGTCGCTGCCGGGCAGTCCCCAGTTTACGCCGGGCAACTCAACCCCCCGGTCGCACGACTTGGGCTGAACTCCGGGCACAACGTGCTTCAGGCCTGCACCGCTCGGCTGTGCAGGAAAAGCCCCCATCTCGGCCGACCGGTGTCTATTCGCTGTTCAGCGTTGGACTCTCCCCCGGGGAGCAGAACCACGGGGAGACGGATCCGTGCGGGGAAGTCGTCATGACTGGGTTGCCCCTCCCGCCATCCCCCTGTCCGACCCTGCTGCCCAATTCCCCTCTCGGGGCGCTGGCTGGCCCCCGTTTCCATGCTTTCTGCGGGTGCGACTGGGAACTGTGGTGAAACTGGGCAACCTGGGATCAAAAAAAAGATTGGTCGTGATTGAACGGTCGTGGCGGTTATCGCCGATATATCCGATGCGCGGCCGCATGGTGTGGCTCCGCAGCGAGGAGACTACCGGTGCTTTCCCGACCTGTTCGTTGCCTGCTGAGTCTGTTGGTCATCGCCTGCTCGGGATGTGTCTTTCCCTGGACGGCATACCACCTGGAACGTCCCGCGCGCTCTGCCCGGGTCATTCTCGTTCGTGGACTCGCCGGGTATTGGCCCGGAGCCGAGCCCCTGGCCCATCGCCTGCGCAAACAGGGACTCGATGCCAGTGTGGTCTTCGGCAGCGAGGGGAAAGGGGTCTCTTGCGCCCTCGCCCAAGAGTATCGCTGCGACCCCGATGGAGTCCCCATTGTGCTGGTGGGCTACAGCCTGGGGGCGAATGAGGCCATCAAGATCGCCCGTCGGCTCGATCGGCAGGGGATTCCCGTCGACAGCCTGGTGCTGATTGACTGCCCCTACCACGACACCGTCCCCCCGAACGTGATCCGCTGTCTCAACATCTACCGGTCGCGTCCCCTGACCGACTGGATCCCGATGTTCCGCGGCCTCCCCGTTGGAGCCGAGTCGCCCGACACCGATCTCGAGAACTTCGACACCTACCGGCGGGGCTGGGATCCCGCACCGCTCACGCTCAGTCATTTCACCATCTGCTCGAGCCTGGCCGTCCACGACGAAGTCACCATCGAAGTCCTCGAGGCGCTCGACGCCTTTGAAGCCGACTGGCTCGCCGCCGAGGCGGACGGCGAGGAATTCGACGCCTGGGGGGGTGAATCGATCACCAGCCTCGACGAACTCGAACCGCTGCCCGCTCCCGAGGCCGGTCCCGACCTCAACTCGGAACCTGGCCCCGGCGGCGACTGCGCCTCGTGCCGCGATCGCCGCGAACGTGACAGCTACCTCCCTCCCGAGCCCACCACGTCGCTCCCCTCGGCGGCCCAGATCGTGGTCGAGCCCCTCGACATCGAGTAGCCGCACAGTTCG
>CAIUHT010000413.1 GCA_903898975.1 uncultured Planctomycetaceae bacterium | reverse complement strand
GGGCCCAACCCTGCCAGCCTGTCACCACAGACTGCCGCGTCACCTGCGCCGGGAGCTGGCACTGCGGCCCCTGTCCGACCAGCGGGCCTGTCGCGTGCCACTCCGTCCCCCCCGTTCACTCCCCCGGTTCCGCCCCGCGGTCCCCGGGGCCATCGACTCGAAGCTGCCGACCTCGCCGCCATGCAACACGGAATGCACTGCCTGATCTACACCCTGCTCGGGGCACACCCCGACGAGGTCGACGGAGTTCGCGGCACGCGGTGTGCCGTCTGGGCCCCCAACGCCCGCGAAGTCTCGGTCGTGTTTGACGCGAATGGCTGGCGGCATGGGCAGCACCCGCTCTACAGCTCGGATGCCGGCATCTGGTCGGGATTTGTCCCCGGACTGCTGCCCGGGCACGCCTACAAGTACTCGCTGCGGACGCAGGCGGAACACCTGCTCGAGAAGGCCGACCCGGTCGCGTTCCAGGCCGAACTCCGCCCCAACTCGGCGTCGGTGGTCTGTCAGCTGGCGGGCTACGACTGGCACGACCAGCAGTGGCTGCAGCACCGCGAGCGGACCAACTGGCTCGAACAGCCCATGGCGATCTACGAGGTCCAGCTGGGCTCGTGGCGCCGCCCCCGCGATGGTCGCCCGTATTTCAATTACCGCGAACTGGCGCACATGCTGGTCGATTACGCCCAGCAGATGGGCTACACGCACCTGCAGTTGCTTCCTGTCACCGAGTACCCGTTCGATGGCTCGTGGGGTTACCAGACGGTCGGGTATTTCGCCCCGACCAGCCGGTTTGGCACCCCGCACGACTTCATGTACTTCGTCGATTACTGCCACCGCCACGGCATTGGCGTGCTGGTCGACTGGGTCCCCGCCCACTTTCCGAAAGACGACCACGGGCTCGTGCAGTTCGATGGCACCTGCCTGTACGAGCACGCCGATCCCCGCCAGGGTTCACACCCCGACTGGGGCACGCTGGTCTTCAATTACGGCCGCACCGAGGTCCGCAACTTCCTGCTGTCGAGCGCCCGCTTCTGGCTCGACGTCTACCACGTCGATGGACTGCGGGTCGATGCCGTCGCCTCGATGCTGTACCTCGACTACTCCCGCAAGCCGGGCGAGTGGATCCCGAACCCCTACGGGGGCCGCGAGAATCTCGAGGCGGTGCAGTTTCTGCGCGACATGAACACCATCCTGCACGGGGAGTTCCCCGGCGTGGTCACAATCGCCGAAGAATCGACCGCCTGGGGAGGCGTGTCGCGTCCCGTCTACACCGGCGGGCTGGGCTTCTCCTTCAAGTGGGACATGGGCTGGATGAACGACACGCTGCGGTACCTCCGGCGTGATCCCATCCATCGCCAGTACCACCAGAACGAACTCTCGTTCCGGATGGTCTATGCCTTCACCGAGAATTTCGTGCTCCCCCTCTCGCACGATGAAGTGGTGCACGGCAAGCGGTCGCTGCTCTCGCAGATGCCGGGCGACCACTGGCAGCGGTTCGCCAACCTCAGGCTGCTCTACGGCTACCAGTACACCACCCCGGGCAAGAAACTGCTGTTCATGGGGGGCGAACTGGGGCAGTGGACCGAATGGAACCACGACCACGAGATCGACTGGGCGCTCATCGGGCACGCGGCTCATGACGGACTGCGCCACATGGTGGCCGACCTGAACCGGCTCTACCGGGAACAGCCCGCCCTGCACGAACTCGATGTGCAGGGAGACGGCTACCACTGGATCACCTGCGATGACGCCGCCCACAGCGTCTATGCCTGGATCCGCTACGCCCGCCATCGCGACGACTTCGTAGTGGTCGCCATGAACTGCACCCCGGTCCCCCGCCCGGGCTATCGCCTGGGTGTCCCCCAACCTGGCTTCTACAGCGAACTGTTCAACAGCGACGCGGGCCACTACGGCGGCAGCAACCAGGGCAACCTCGGGGGCGTCCACAGCGATCCCGTCCCCCAGCACGGCCACCCCCAAAGCCTGCGGCTCACTCTCCCCCCGCTGGGCGTACTCGTCCTCCGCCCAGATCGCCACCGCCGCTGAAAGCCAGCGCCCCACATCGCCTCGATCGCCAGTGGCCTGTGAGACCGCGGGAGCATGACAACTGCGACCAGCGGCGCCACAGAGCAGCGCCACTCCCGACCCGTTCCAACCCCGGTCCCTCCCGCGTCGACGTCGTTGAGGTCGGCTCACTGCGTCACGGGCAGCACCTCCACGCTCCCTTCCGGCCGACTTGTCTCTGGGGAGAGCCGACCCATCGCCGCGATAAATCACCGCTGAGGCAAGTCACTGGTGGAAATCCCACCAGCAAGTCGGCTTCGTGTGTGACACGTCTCTGGTCAGACCGGCCGTTTGCGTTCAGGCTCTCCGCGGACCATTTTGTCTGCTCGCAGCCCCGCTCTGAAAAGTGATCTCATCGACGAGGCCGGCGCGCGACTACCCAGTCAGCCCGCAACGCAGACTCTGTCTGCAACGGCTTGCGGCCCCATCCCCGCTCACTGACCTGCCGACACACCACGCTGGTGCAGATGGCACTTGAGCCAGGCGTAAAAGGCATCGCCCACCTGGCGATACCCGTTCGCGTCGGGATGCACGCCATTGTTCTGCCGAAGTCCCCGCACGGTCGAGTCGGCGTGCCACGGAACCTCCACGGCCGGGTAGCCGTGCCGACAGTCGACCTGCAGGTGCGTCGCCACCAGTTCCACCATCACCGGGGAAGCCCCTCCCCCGGGGCGGTCGTACAACTGCTGCAGCCACTCGGCCAGCCGGTGCTGGTTCCGCCGGTACTGCCAGCGGGTCTGCCCCGCCTTGTAATTGGCCCCGAAGGCGTCCTGGCTGGCCGCCGGCGGGAGCGCCACCAGCAACGCGATCTTCGTCCGCGGTGCCGACCGTTCCACCATCTCGATCAGCTCGCGCAGATGCCGCAACATCACGTCGAGCCCCTCCTCGAGATTCGTTCCCGTCAGCCCGAAGATGTCGTTCGGCCCCAGAAAAATCGCCACCACATCCGGTGGAGCCGGTGCCTGCACCCGCTCGAGGTACGCCGCAAAATCCAGCCGGGGCTCACCGGTCGGGCCACGCACCAGGAAGGGACTCCCCCGCAACCTGACCTCCTCAGGCACCGGTCCCTCCACAAAATGCGTGGCGAACCGCTGCGCCGTCCAGCCCCCGTACCCCTCGTGGCGAACCCCCTCGGCGGCACTCGCTGGTTGATGCGTCCCCAGCAGGCTCAGCCGCGGCTCCCCCTCGCCCCGCCCCCGCTCCAGCAACCGGGCCGGCCACTGCGACGCATGTGTCAGGCTGTCCCCCACCAGCAGCAGCGAGACCGCCTGCCCCGCTCCCGCCTGAGCCGGCGCGACCACGACTGTCGTCCCCCCACGGGCCAGGACCTCTCCCTGGAAGTCGCGGATCGTCACCTCGAGTGGATGCTCCCCCACTCCCTCAGCGGGAGGAATCCACGTCCAGCGGTCCGCCTGCTGCGATCCCTGCGGACACTGCACATCCACCTCGATGTCGGCTCCCGCAGGCCACAACAGCATGTTGTCGAAGTACAGGTTCACCTCGGACCCCACCACCGCATGCAATCGGCCGGGCAGCAGCAACCTTGGCAGCCCACCCCCCTCGACCGCCACCGGCAACGCCGCCCGGATCGCGGCGGGATTCAGCCGGCTGATCAGCCCGGGAACCTGTCCCGG
>CAIUHT010000412.1 GCA_903898975.1 uncultured Planctomycetaceae bacterium | reverse complement strand
GGACCAGGGCGCGGGCTGGCGCACCATTCCCAAGGGAGTGGGTTGTCGAGTCACAATGGAGGGGGTTGTCGAGTCACAAGGAAGTGGATTGCCGGGGGAACAGCGGGGCTCGGGTGGAGACGCGGGGACGCGAGTCGGGCGAGATGTGAGCGGTGGCGCACCCAGCCGCAGCGGGTTGAGAACGGGTCGGCGTGACGGGGGCGTGAGGCCGCAGAGGGGGATGGGGTCTGGCGGGGGACCAGGCCGAGATTTTTTTGAAGAGGGCGTGAACCTCGGCGGGCGTTCCTGCGTAGAGAGAAGCGGTGGGCGTGGCTGCCTGTTCAGATCTGGGGTGCGGCCCGGTGAACTGGGGGTGCGGAATGAGCGGGGGGGAGGGTCGGGAGGGGGGAGGGGGGGATTGTCGGGCGGGGCGGGGGGAATTTGGCTGTGAGAATCCCTAATTGACTTCCCGCCGGGGCAGGCATAAAACTGGTTGTGTCTCATGGGGCCTTGTGATCAGACGTGATCGAGGCCGTTCGTCAAGCCGGCAGTAGGTGTTCGAGAAGTCACTGAACCCGGGTGGTTCCTTTTGGAAGGAGGTGGTCAAGTTTATGTGTTGTACTTCCCAGAGGTGCGCTGCCTGACCAGCAGTTGACGGGCTGCACGTGTTGCCTCGTCGAGTTTCTGTCAGAGCAACCGCTCAGGCAGCGAAAAACCGGTCCCTGTGGCAGCCTTGAGTTGCCGGGGATCTTTCAGTGGTCTTGAAGTTCCACCTTGTATCTAGGGTGTCCCTTCAAGTTCGTGGATCAAGCGGGAGAACTTGCAGTGTTTCGTCCCAGTCGAAGTTACTCCTCTCAGCCGCAGCGTGAACCGCGCGGAGGATGGTGGTGGCGGAGCGGGGAGCGAAAGACTCTAAGGCCCCTTGATTGGGCGGATGGCTGAAAGCCGCCAAATCGTGTGATTCCCGACAGGCCCTGGAGTCGAGAGATTTCAGGGCCTGTCTTTTTTTTCCGCCGCTCCTGGCAGCACCCCCAAGTCGCCCCCGGTTCCCGGACCGGATTCGACCCGTCGCCAGATGGGATGCCCAGGTGAACGGTGGGCAGGCCGCACGGGATCGATCATGGCAGAATCGCGGTGCGGGATATCTGGCTGAACTGCCTGGGGCAGTGGCGGGTCGTTTTGAGTACGGGTTTGGGGTGGTGAGTTGTTAGAGTCTGCGGTCAATGAAGTGGGGGACTTCGCCGGCGGAGACCCTGCCGCGGTGTGGGGTGGGGGAGGCGGTGACTGGCGGGGGCTCCGGTCTCAGCCAGAGCCGGGGGGTACGGGGGTGTGAGTTGCGTTGTCATTCCGAGAGCCGTGGTGCCGGGGGTGGGTTTGCCGACCTGATCCCGAACCCGAGGAGAGAAGCAGCATGATTGTCGTTCTGAAGCCGCGTTGCAGTCAGCAGGCCATCGAGCGTCTGACCCGTCGAATTGAAGAATTGGGAATGAAGCCCCACGTGATCGTGGGAGTCGAGCGGACGGTGATCGCCGCCACGGGGCCCGAGCGGGAAGGGCTCGAAGCCGAGTTTGAGGCGGATGGCGAAGTCGAGCGGGTCATGCCGATCCTGGCGCCGTACAAGATTGCCAGTCGGGAGACCCGGCGGGATCCGACGGTGATCGAGGTGGGGAGCCTGAAGGTGGGGGGCGGGCACATTGGCGTGATCGCCGGTCCGTGCTCGGTGGAGGGGGAAGAGTCGCTCATCGAGATCGCCCGGCTGGTGAAGCAGGCGGGGGCGACAGCCCTGCGGGGTGGAGCGTTCAAGCCCCGCACCAGTCCTTATGCCTTCCAGGGGATGAAAGAACGGGGGCTCGAGATTCTCTCGGCGGCCCGCGCCGCGACCGGCCTGGCGATTGTGACCGAGGTGATGACGCCGCATCATGTCGAACTGGTCGCCCGGCACGCCGATGTGCTGCAGATTGGGGCCCGCAACATGCAGAACTATCACCTGCTGCAGGCGGTGGGCGAAACCCGCAAGCCGGTGCTGCTGAAGCGCGGACCCTCGGCGACCATCGAAGAGTTCCTGCTGGCGGCGGAGTACGTGCTTGACCAGGGGAACCAGCAGGTGATCTTGTGCGAGCGGGGGATCCGCACTTTCGAAACGCACACCCGGTTCACACTGCCGCTGGCGACGGTCCCGTACCTGAAAGAGAAGACGCACCTCCCGGTGGTGGTGGACCCGAGCCATGGCACGGGGCTGGCGTCACTGGTGCCGTCGATGTCGGCGGCGGCGGTGGCGTGCGGGGCGGATGGGCTGATTATCGAGGTGCACCAGAACCCGGCGAAGGCAATGAGCGACGGGGCCCAGACGTTGAGTGTGCCCCAGTTCGCCGCGACGCTGGAGACCTGCCGGAAGATCGCCGGGGCGCTCGGCAAGACGCTGAGCTGATGGGGCGGGGACGCACTGCACGCTGGAAGCCTGAGGGAGCCTGAGCCACATGGCCGTCAACGCCACGCCGCAATATCGGAAGGCCGAGGAAGAGTATCGCCGCGCGCAGTCGGTGGATGAACAGATCCGCTGCCTGGAGCTGATGCTGCAGCTGCTGCCGAAGCACAAGGCGTCGGAGAAGGTCCAGGCCGACCTCAAGACGAAGCTCAAGGAGGCGCGGGTCGAGCAGCAGCAAGAGCGGTCGGCCCCCAAGAAGGGGAAGGTGTTCCGATTTCCCCGGCAAGGGGCGGGACAGGTGGTGGTGATTGGGGCACCGAACGCGGGGAAGAGCCGGCTGCTGAAGGAGCTGACGAGCGCCAACCCCGAGGTCGCGCCGTATCCGTTCACCACGCGGGAACCGGCCCCGGGGATGATGCCGTGGGAAGATGTGACCGTGCAGCTGATCGACACACCGCCGATCACCGACAGCCTGTACGAGCCGTACCTGACGAACATCTTGCGTTCGGCCGACGCGGTGGTGCTGTGCTTCGATGGCTCGTGCGACGACGCCCCCGAGCAGACCGCGCAGGTGGTGGCCCAGGTCGAGGCCCGCAAGCTGCTGTTGGGGAAGCAGACCGGGTTTGACGAAGAGGACTTTTCGCGGGTGCAGGTGCGAACCCTGCTGGTGCCGACGCGGGGGGACGACCCTGACCTGTCGGTCCGGATGGAGTTTCTGCGGGAGGTTTTTCCGAGGGAGTTGCAGACACTGGCGGTGGAATGCGACCGGCCCGAGAGCGTGGCCGAGTTGCGGAAGGCGATCTATGGACTGCTGGGTGTGATTCGAATCTACACCAAGCAGCCGGGCAAACCGGTGAGCAAGACCGCTCCGTTCACCGTCCCCATCGGGGCGACGGTCGAGGATCTGGCGGGGCGGATTCACAACGAACTGGCCGACAAGCTGACGCACGCCCGCATCTGGGGATCGGGAGTGCATGATGGTCAGAGCGTCGGTCGCGACCACGTGCTGGCCGATTGCGACGTGGTGGAGCTGCACTCTTAAGGAGCCGCACTCGCAGACGGGGGGCGGCCGCCAGTCGTGTGGTTCATCACGAAATCGCTCAATCACGAACTCAACCGATCACGGGCCCAATCGATCACGGGCCCAATCGATCACGCGCGCGATTGACCACGAGCGAGATGGATCACGAGGGCCAATGACCCGGTGCCGGGTGACGCTCGTTGCCGGGCAGCCGGGCTGGGGCTCGGGGCTACTTGGGGGTGTCGGCGGGAGGGGGACTCCAGAGGAGCCACTCGAGCGGGAGGGGGCGGGTACTGATGCGGATTTCGTCGAGCAGGGCTCGGGCGTCGCGACCCAGACGCCCGTCGTGAAATCCCCGGCCGACGGTCCAGGTTCCGTCCGACAGGATCAACCCGCCTGGGAGCGGGGTTTCGGACTGCAGCCGGTACTGGCCGCCGTCGTGCAGGAAGAGCCGGAGCGTGCCGCCGTCGGCGATCGCCGCGAGGTGCAGCCAGCGGTCGGCGGGAAGTGGTTCACGCGAAGTGACGCGGCGGATGGCACCGCCGCGGTCGAGGAGGACCAGCTCGGCGTGCCCTTCGGCGTTGACGCCGAATTGCAGGGGGGCTTCGGGATGGGAGGTGGGCCGGCCATCTTTCCCCAGCCACGTCTCGGGAACTGCGGCTCGCGACTTGGACATACGCACCGAGAGTTCGAGGGTGAAGTGCGTGAGGGGGAACGTGTTGAGGGCGTCCATGTGGGTGGCCGAGCGGCCGGGGTCGGTGTAGAGGTCGCGGGTGACACCCGCCTCGAGTCGTTCATCATCGAGGCTCCCCTGGTTGTCGAGCGCCAGTCCCGGGAGCCGGGGGGCGGGGACTGAGCGGGAGTGGCGGGGGGCGTTCCCCGCGGCGTAGGCGTAGAGGTGATTGCGGTGCCCGCTGACATCGCGAACAGCGACTCCCGGGCGATTGGAGCGATCGTGGGGGACGAGTTCGCCGGGCTCTCCCTCTTCGACTCGCCACCAGGCCAGCGGGCTGGCCTGAGCCGCCTGGAGGGGACGCAGGGGGGGGACGGGAGCGAGGAGAGCGCGATGTGCGGCGGCGACCTGGCGCGGGTCGAGCTTGAGGATC
>CAIUHT010000411.1 GCA_903898975.1 uncultured Planctomycetaceae bacterium | reverse complement strand
TCTCAATCCCTTCGCCCTGACGACCTGGTGGATGTTCCATCTCGATCGACAACCGAGCCCGTCGATGCAGCTGGAGGAGATCGATTGGGCCATCCGGTTCAACCAGTATGCGCTCACCAATCCGATGGCGCAGGCACCCGACATTGAGACGGTCTCCCAGGGAACCTTGATTTGCGGCTATGCCGATGCCCCCGAACTGGGGACGTTGCGGGCCAACTCCCAGGAGCATCCCACTTTTCGCGTGACCCTGGTTGTGGAGGAGGGGTTGTTGATCGAGGGGCGTGTGAACGGCGAAGTTGTTCGCGTCAAGACGCCGCACCAGCAGCCCCCGAAATTCCTGGGGGATCTGTGCGTGCTGGTCGGGGGGACCGACGCTGTGGACAAGAACGGGAATCCCAGCCCACCCGCAGGACGAGTCCTCATTAAAAAGCCTCGATTTCGTTACGTTGACTGACCATTTTCGGTGTCTTGACGTTTTTTCAGGAGAGAGTCGTGACCAAGAAGAGCTCGGCCAGCGGTTCAGGTTCGCCCAAGGGACGCAATCGTGCGCTGCGGTTGAGTCGTACAGCGGCCAAGCCCAAAGCGGTCCCGCTGGCGAACCAGTTGCATGCCCGGTACCCAACACGGATTGGCGAATACGCCCAGCTTCCAATCGATAAGCATGCAAAGAGTGGCCACTACCTTCAACACGTCCAGGGTACGGCCCGAGGGGGGAGTGTGAAGTGGGTCAAGGGAGTGCTCCTGGCACCGACACAACCGATTCCCCCAGCCCCCCCTGCTCACGCCGCCGAGGCCATCCTGGCCCGCGATCCAGAGGGCCACACCCACTACGCCTTCACCAGCCTGAAAAAGCGGGAGCGCCCGCACTCGGGCTTGGGGCCGGTCCAGCCCGGGGCCCTGATGCGGCTGGTCACCTGGGTCTGTTTCGAGAGTGCGGCTCCCCCGCGGGGAAAGACAACCAGCGCTCGCCGGACCGCACGTCGCAAAGAGACGATCGTGTTGTCCGACGAGTTGTCGGTCTTCCAGTGTGGCGAGGCCAGTGACACGGGGGGGGCCATGGGGGTCGCCATGGCAGCATTGGCTGCCCCGACCAGCACCATCCTCGAGCCCGCGTCACTCGCCTCGGTCCCCATGAACCCCGCCGGGCCCACGGTCCAGTGCAAGATCAAGATCAACGTGGCGGCGGGTCCCAAGTTGACCCGGATCCAGGCGCAGATTTACCGCACGCGAGCCGAAGCCTTCGCGGCCCAGGCGATCCGTTACCCCCCCCCGGGGAATGTCACGAGTGTCTCCCCAGCGGCAGACACGGCCTCGTGCGAGGCTCCAGGTGCCCAGCTGGGGGCGAGCAATTGGCTCGTCGCCTGGGCCCAGTTCGAAGGCGTGATCGGCTGGACCGTCTGTGATGGTTCGGTGCGACAGTTCACCGTGACTTGATTGAAGTGCCACGGGCTTTCCCCGAGGCCATCTTTGATTGGCTGGTGGAGGGGACTGACCGTCGACCCACAGGTCGACGGTCAGCGTGAACCACGGCGGCGATTTACGCTGCGTCTGTGCGGGCCAGTTCAGTGCGGGCCAGTTCAGTGCGGGTTCAGCAGTGGTGTGGAGAGTCTGTCCCCGGGGCCCCCTCGGCGACGTTCAGGTCCCACTGGCCCGGCGTGTCTGCTGGCTGCCTCGCCACGGCGCGGGATCGATTGGCCCTTGCGCATCAAGGTGAACCAGGGCCGGTCGGGTTTTGCCCCAGTGCCTGACTCACCCCGAGCTCAGACGGCAGATCGTCTCGGCGAAGATCCTTGGCACGCTCCCGTTTCGGGGACGCACTGACACGGGACGTGGCGACGTCCCGCTCACGCGCCGCCATGAGCCCATTGGCCGGCGACGAGCGTCCCGACAATCTGCAGCGGGTCGGCAGCGGTCGCCCCCGGGCGGTAGAGCAGCAGGTGCGCCGGGTCGCCGGGCATCAGCCGGTATTCGCGGAAGCCCAACACCCGGGCCGGATTCCGCGACGCCATTTCAAACGCCTGCGGCAGCGTGCAGGCCCCCATCCACGCCGCCTGCTGCACGCAGACCTCGGTGGTGGCCCCCGAACCCGCCAGCAGGTGCGGGTTTCCGGCGACTCCAATCCGTCCGTTCGCAGAGATCTCGATTTCGCCCATCGGAGTCTGGTACCGACCCGCCGGGCAGCCTGCCCACCCCGAAGCATCGCACGTCAGCACCGTGTGCAGCGTTCCCTTGGCCCGCACCAGCGACCGGACGACCGACGGGGGGAGGTGGTGACCATCGGCAATCACGCACGCCGTCAGTCGACTTTCGCCCAGTTGCTCCCAGATGGGGTTCGGATGACGCGGCATCTGCACCGCACAGCCATTCCCCAGGTGGGTGCTGAGCCGGGCCCCGGCCACAACCGCCGCCTCGATCTGCGCCCCGTCGGCGGCGGTGTGCCCCAGCGAGACCGTCACCCCGGCAGCGACCGCGCGGGTGATGAACGAAACCGCGCCCGCCACCTCGGGCGCGATGGTGGTCAGGCAGATTCGTCCCCCCGCCGCCTGCTGCAGCACCTGGAATTCGTCCCAGTCGGCGGGCCGGATGTGCTGCCGGGGATGCGCCCCTCGCGGCCCCTCCTCGGGCGAGAGCCAGGGCCCCTCCAGGTGAATGCCCGGGACCATCGCGGCGACCAGTGGATCGGCCCGACAGGCGGCGTCGATAGCCTGCAGACCATGCGTCAGCTCGGCGTGGCTGGCGGTGACCAGGGTCGGACAGAGCTGGGCAATCCCGTGCCGGGCAAGCCCCCGGATCACCTGCCGCACCTGCTCGGCGGTCACCGTCAGCGAGGTGAATGAGACGCCCCCATAGCCGTTGATCTGCAGATCGAACAATCCCGGGGCGACCCAGGGAAGCTCGGCCAGGGACTGGCCCGGCCAGGCGGGGGAGACGCGTTCGATGACTCCCCCCGCGATTTCAATGCGGACTGGCTCGCCAGTCTCGTACCGGCGGGCGACAACAGACAGCGACGCGGGAGCGGTGGGCATGCGGCGGTGGGGGGAAGGACCGGTGAGGTAGGAAGCCGGGAGACCTCGAGCCCACTGTCGCCAGGAGACGGGGGCCCGAGCGCGTGCGGGGGGACTGTCAGGTCGAGGCCGCCCGCGTCACGACCAGGTTATCGACGTGGATCACCTCGGGGTATTTCAGTTGCCCGAGGAGGGCGGGGAGTTCCTCGGAGCGGCGTCCGGCGATCCGGCGGACGTCGCTCGAGTTGTAGTTCGTCAGACCCCGGGCGTGCTCGACGCCAGCGGCATCGACCAGTGACAGCAGTTCGCCCTTGTGGAAATCGCCCTGCACCCCGGTGATGCCAATGGGCAGCAGTGACCGGCCTCGGCAGGCGATGGCGCGGATCGCTCCCGGGTCGAGTTCCAGCCTGCCCCGGGGAGCGACCGAGTAACCAATCCAGCGTTTCCAGGCGGGGAGTGGCTCCCCCTGCCCGACGAACAGGGTCCCGAGTGATTCTCCCGCCAGGATGCGGCCCAGCACATTGGGGTGCCGACCGTCGGCGATGATGACACTTTCGCCCACCGAGGTGACCGTGCGGGCCGCCTCGAGCTTGCTGTGCATGCCCCCGGTGCCGCGCCGGCTGCGGGTGGCGACCGCCATCGAGAGAATCGATTCGTTCCAGTCGGTCACCAGGGGGACCACCCGGCTGCCCGGCAGCGCGGGATCGCCGTCATAGAGACCATCGATGACCGACAGGATCACCAGCAGCGGGTCGTCGAGCAGGTTGGCGACCAGGGCGGCGAGGCGGTCGTTGTCGCCAAACTGGATCTCCTTGACGCTGACCGTGTCGTTCTCATTGATGATGGGGATGACGGGGAACTCGAACAGGGTGCGGAGGGTGTTCCGCACGTTCAGGTACCGGCCGCGGTGGCGAAAGTCGTTGGCGGTCAGCAGCAGTTGGGCGGCGTGGAAGCCGAGCCGGTTGAGGCAGTCGTCGTACCGGCGAATGAGGTGCGCCTGCCCGACGGCGGCGGCAGCCTGCAGATGCGGGAGATCGTCGGGGCGACGGTCGAGCCCCAGCAGGCCGATTCCCGCCCCAATGGCTCCGCTCGAGACCAGCACCACCCGCCGGCCGGTCTGCCGGAGGGCGTGCAACTGTTGCGCGAGGGCATCCAGGCGGGCGTCGTCGAGAGTGTCATCGTCGCGGGACAGCACATTGGTGCCCACTTTCACCACGACGGTGCGGGCCCCCTCGATGACCCGCTTGCGAATGGCCAACTCATCAGTCTGCATGGGCCAGACTATAGAACAACCGGGCGGGACGAGTCAGCGGGAATTTCCTGCGAAAAAACCGGGGGAATCGCCGGTCTCTCGCCCGCAGCATCACCACCCCAGGCCACCGCGGTCCCGAACCCGGCAACATCTTTAATAGAGGAAGCGATTGCAGTCTTTGAAATCGAACACCAGCAGTTCCCCCAGGCTGGGCTGCAGCAGATCGTTCAGGTGTTGCCGAACCCGCAGGTATTCGGGGTGCTCGAGCGCCCGATCGCGGGCCACTTCGTCTTCGAAGGTCAGGATGGCCCCATGGGTGTACCCCAGGTTGAGCCCTTCGGGACTGCTGTAGACCCCCACCGCCAGGGCTTCCAGCCCGGGGAGCCGACCGGCCAGCCCCTCCAGTGCCTCGAAGGCGGCGGCCAGATCGTCGCGTCCCCCGTGCGGGGGAAACCGCACCAACATCATCTGCTTATACTGAGCCATCGCTGCTACGCTCCCCCGGAGGGGCCCTCCAATCGCAACTGGGTGAATTCTCGCACGCGACCGGTAATCGCCGGCTCGACAGGGAGCCGTTCGAGGGAACTGGCCCCATAGAACCCGACAATCCCCTCGGTGTGGTCGAGGATGTACTGGGCGTCGTCGGGCTCAGCGATCGGACCGCCGTGACACAACACCAGCAGGTCGGGCCGAACCCGAACCGCCGCGTCGCGCATCGCCTGAACCCGCCGGGCCCCCTCCGCCAGATCGACCGCTGTCTTCGCACCGATGAGCCCCTTGGTAGTGAGCCCCAGGTGGGGAATCAGGATGTCGCAACCCGCCCGCGCCATCGCGACCGCCTCTTCCGGATTGAAGACGTAGGGAGTGGTCAGCAGGTCGAGGGCGGCGGCTTGGGCAATGAGGTCGACCTCCAACCCGAACCCCATCCCCGTCTCTTCGAGATTGACCCGCAGCACACCATCGAACAATCCGACCGTCGGAAAGTTCTGAATCCCCGCGAAGCCCGCCTGCTGCACCTCGCGGAGAAACCGGGGCATCTGCCGGAAGGGATCGGTCCCGCAGACTCCCGCCAGCACCGGTGTGTGCCGGACGATGGGCAACACCTCGCGGGCCATCTCCATCACAATCGCATTGGCATCGCCGTAGGGGAGCAGCCCCGCCAGCGAACCACGCCCCGCCATCCGGAATCGTCCGGAATTGTAGAGGACCAACAGGTCAATGCCCCCCTCTTCCGCGAGTTTCGCCGAGAGGCCAATGCCCGCCCCCCCGCCGACAATCGGTCGGCCAGCAGCGACCTTGGCCCTCAAACGAGCCAGGATTTCAGCACGCGTCAGCATGGATGGTCCCAGGGATGGGGAGGGAATGAACTGGCAGGTGAACTGGGGACGAAGCGACCAACAGCCTGAAACTCAGCCTGGTCGAGAGTGGCCCCGTGTGTCGATGCGCTGCGGGGTGAACACGCCACCAGGCCGCGACTTGGCTGTGACTCGACCAGGAGTGGCCAACGGCCCACCCGCTGAGACAGGCCGCAGGGCGGATGATCGACCGCCGCGCAGCGTTCCAGCCACGGCGGAAACCGCCAGGCACCCTCAGCGGCGTTTCTTGTAGCGTTCGGAGGCCTCTTCAAGCACCCGGCGTTCCGACGTGGTCAGCGACGCTTCGCCCTGCTCGAAAATCTTTGCCAGGATCTGATCGACCTGTTCCTGAAACGTCGGCGGGTCGGGGGAGGTCGATTCGAGATCAGTGACCGG
>CAIUHT010000410.1 GCA_903898975.1 uncultured Planctomycetaceae bacterium | reverse complement strand
CCTGCTGCTGGGGCTGGCCGGCCTGTTCGGCGACCTGGCGGAATCGCTGATCAAGCGCGACCTGGGTCAAAAAGACGCTCCACCGCTGTTCCGCGGCCTGGGGGGAGCGCTCGACGTGATTGACAGCGTGCTGTTCTGCGGGCCCATCGCGCTGCTGCTGTGGACCATCCTCCCCCTGGTGCGGGGCCTGAATGGACCGCTGTTGCCGTAGGCTGGGGAAGACTGGACCCCGCGAGTCCCGGCAAAAGTGGCGGTCTGACCCGGGAAAACGGAGCGTGGTCGGGTTGCTGGCCGAGTGGTCCATCGCCCTCGGGTGGGACCTGCGTGTCCCCGAGCAGCGTGTGGCGGAACGCGGAGGCGTCTTCGCCACTGCCGTGCTCTCTGCCGTGATCGTTGTCGCAGCCGACACGCCCCCGCGTGGCGACACCGACAGGGGAGACAAATGAGTCCCTGAGAACTTCGGCACCAGATCACGTCTTGACTCCACAAGGCAAAATCGACTATACGGGTTCTTTAGCAGTGACCATGATGGAGCGGGAGAGGCTCCGATCATGGTGCCGACGATGGCTGCAGGAGGCAACCATTCCCCGGATACACCATGAGTTCCTCTTCAACATGAGTTCCTCGATACTCCGTCCGCTCGCGCCGAGTCGCACCGACGATCAGGCACAGTCCGACTGGCTGTTCCTGGCCGGCCAACGACTGTGGCAGTTCAATCGGGGCTTCTTCGTGGCCCTGCTGAGCGGCAGCCTGGGAATGCTGTTGGCGTTCTGGCTGCTGCTGTCGCAGCTGGGAATGTGGCTGCTGACCCCGCGGCCCGTGGCCCGGCCGGTCGCACAGCGCTTGCTGAATCGAGCCTCCCCGCTCGAGTTGACCCTGGGCCAACCCCCGCTGGACCGGCGTGGCCCCCGTTTCTCGGTCAATCTGCACGTACAGGAGCGCAGCCCACGCCTGCCTCCGCAGAGTCCAGGGCTGCCCGCGATGGTGCCGCTGGCGATGAGGTCGCCTCTGCAACCCGAGTTCGCCCCCGAACCGATGGCTGCTCCGATCTTCGCAGAAGTCGCGCCGGTGGTGAGCCGCTTTGAACGCAAGATTCTCGTCCCCGAGGACGACTGTCCCCCGATCGAACAGCCCCCCGAGCCCCCTCCCGAGACGACTCCCGAGCCGGAACTTGTGGTGGACTGGGCCGAAGAGGAACCGGTTGAGCCCGAACCCACCGTGGTGGTGACGGCTGAGCCCGAGCTTGAAGATCCGCTTGTGCCGGAATTCGCCGAACTGGCGGAAGTTCCGGAACCGCCCGAAGTCGCCCTGCTCCCCGAGTTCGCGGATGTCAGCAGCCTGCCACTGAGCCCCCCGCCCGCCCTGGGAGAATGGCTGCCGGCGCGACCCCGGCTGGTCGAGAAGTCGCGGATCACCGAGACGGCGGAGGCGACCACCCGAGTGTTCGCCAGTCCGGCACCGATGACCAGTCCGGCGCGGATCACGATTCCAGCGGTCGCCGAGAACCCCGTGGCGTCCCCAAAGTGCGATCTCCCCCTGTCGCTGCAGTGGTACACAGCCGGGAAGGCAACGGCTGGACGGCTGCACCGACTGGTGCTGGTGGTGCGGAATGGTGGTTCGGTCCCGTTGAGCGGAGTGACGCTGCTGACACAGTTGCCCGAGGCGGTCTGGCACGCCCGGGGCGACGACCTCGAGATGGCGCTGGAACCCTTGGCCGCGGGCGAAGCCCGGGAGATTCCACTCTGGATTCGCCCCCGCACCGATGAGCCGGTGGTTCTGCGAACGCGCGCGGTCGCCCGCTGTGGGCGGGTCGAGACTGCGGGGGTGCTGCAGGTGGAGCCCCGCGCTCTCGCGGCCGCTCGGGGTGCTGTGACGGCCGCAGCGCCAACTGCGCCCGCACGGTCCGTTGGCAGTCAGGCCACGGTGCAGGTAGAGCGGTAACCCGAGGAACTGGGCGAGTGGCTGGCTCGCGTGGCGCTGGCGGCGATTTTTCCCCCCTCAAGTGCCAACCAGAGCCGCCCGAGCCGGGCCTTTGTGGAACGCAGGCCCAGCAGGTCTCGCCGCGCCTCCAGAAATGCCACTGGCGTTTCTGCGATTCTTGTGGGGTGATTGGCGCTCCGCATCTCTGCCGGGTGCGAAAACACTGGCCGGCGACAGTCGCTGACGGGATCGTTTTGCCGCGGGCTCGCCCAGGAGGCCTCCCCTCACTGCGACCGAACATCCGCGCAGCCGGATCCCAGTTCAGCCGGCTCTCAGTGCAGCCGCACCAGCGAGACCGTGATGTTTCCCGCGAAGCAGCGTTCGACATCTTTCCCCGCGACGCGGGGGCGCTGGTGGTAGTTCCCGGAGTAGACCAGCCCTTCCTCGGTCTGTCGGTAGTCGAGCAACAGGGGGGAAGGATCGACATCGCAGAACACGATGGGGGGCTGGCCGGACAGGTTCTCGGGGTTGGGGAGGTTGATGTTCCAGAATGTGCCCGGCTCGGCGGGCCGCTCGAGCAGCGTCGCCAAAACCTGCGCCACCCACCCGGCAGCCCGGGGCCAGTCGAGTTGCGAAACCCCTTTGCGGTGGTAATAAGAAAACGCCGCCCCCGGCTTGCCGTGCAGCACCCCTTCCCGGACCGCCGCGACGGTGCCCGAGAGATAGACGTCGGCCCCCAGGTTGCCGCCGTGGTTGATTCCCGCGAGCACCCAGTCGACGGGCTGGGCGACCTGGCTGAGCGCCAGTCGCACACAGTCGGCGGGCGTCCCATTGGTGACCAGTCGCCCGGCCTCAAGTTCCCGCAGTCGCAGCGGCGAATGCGTTGTCACCTTGTGGCTCCCCCCGGAATGGCATTCCTCGGGAGCGACCACCAGGGGGGGCAGGTGGGCGACCTGGCGGGCGGCTGTCAGCAACGCCGCCAAACCCTCGGCAGCGACGCCATCGTCATTGGTCAGCAGGAAGCGAACGTCACGACTCATGGCGGTCTGTCCTGGTTCTACGGACTGGGCAGAGACTGGGCACTGAAACGTGGCTGGGCGCTGGAAAGTGGGTGAGATCTGGTCGCGGAAGTGCCCTGCGGACCAGGCCGGTGCCGGGGAGGTTCGCCTGACCCCACGCGGCCTTGGGGGACGCCCACTTAGAACAGCGGGAGCAGCGGCAGGCCTTCGGTCAGTCGCTGGGGCCGCCCCATGCGATCCAGGAACTCCCCGTCGGCGGGGAGCCCGAGCGCGTGGTACATGGTCGCGGCGAGATCGGCGGGCGAGACCGCATTTTCGACCGGATAGCCCCCCTGGCGATCAGAGCGGCCATAGATCTGCCCCCCCTGGATACCCCCCCCGGCCAGCACCGCGCTCCCGCACCACGGCCAATGCTCGCGTCCCGCGTTCCCCGGGGTGATCTGTGGCTTGCGGCCAAACTCGCCCGCCCAGACCACCAGTGTTTCCGACAGCAGGCCGCGGTCCGAAAGATCGGTCAGCAGCGCGGAGAAGGCCCGGTCGCTGGGGGGCATCAGGTCGTTCTTGAGCCGCTGAAAATTGTTGCCGTGCGTGTCCCAGAAGTTCGCCCCATCCTGGTGCCAGTTGACGCACACAAAGCGAACGCCCGACTCAATCAGCCGGCGGGCCAGCAGCACGCACTGTCCGTGAATGTGCCGGCCGTAGCGTTCGCGGGTCTCCGGGGATTCACGGTTCAGATCGAAGGCTGCCTCCACCCGCGGATCGGTCAGCATCTGCAGGGCCCGCTCCTGGAGGCCGGGGAACCCTTCCGCCCCCGGACCATTGACCGCTGCCAGCAGTTCCCCCCGCCGCTGCATCCGCTCGGCGGGCAGGCCATCACCGGCTCGCAGACCACTGACCCGCCAGTCGGGGCGGTTGGGATCGCCCGTCAACAGGAAGGGGTCGTGGGCGGCCCCCAGCCAGCCCGCATGCTGGCCCGGAGCCGTGCCGCCGGGGGCACTGGGATGATTGACCATCCAGGGGAGCATCACGCTGCCCGGCAGCAGGCCGTCGGTGGGTCGCATTCGCTGAACGGCCGAACCGATGAGCGGAGAATCTTTACGCGACGGCGGGACATCATCGGACTTGACCTGTGGGGCGTGGCGCCCGGTCAGCAGGTGATGCACGCTCGACAGGTGCGCGGGATCGTCGTGGGTGACGGAACGCACAACGGCCAGTTGCTCGGCGTGCTTGGCCAGCCGGGGGAAGTGCTCGCTGACGAGCAACCCGGGCACCTGCGTGGCAATTGGCTGAAACTCGCCACGAACTTCGGCGGGGGCGTCGGGCTTGAGGTCCCAGGTGTCAATGTGCGAGGGCCCACCCCACATGAACAGCAGGATGCAGGCCTTGGCGCGTCCAAAACCCGAGGCCTGTGTGAGGCCGGCCGGACTGAGCTCATTCGCCCTGCCTGGAGCCCCCCTTCCGATGGCACTGCCCAGGGCGGCCAGGCTCCCCCACTGTAACAGGCCACGCCGTGAGTGGCGGCGGAGCGCCCACCGGAAGTCCTGGCAAATCGGTGTCTGCATCCCGTGTCCGTTCCACTGACGAATTGGTCCCACCCACCGGGAAGTGGGCTGGAAGAACCTTGGTCTGCCACAGCCTGTTCGGCAGGCAGGCCCCACCCTGGCGGGCGCGAGGGCCGCCGCAATCTCTTCCCAGAGTATTCCATCGGGCTCCCCAACGAAAAGGCTGCCTGTCGGAAATTGGTCTCGGTGCGACCCTCCCGACCGAGCAGGTCGGACCCGCAGCGGTGACGGCTCGGGTGCTTTACCCGCCAGAACAGCCTTGCCGAAACTGGACAGAAGCGATGAGTCTCTCCACGCTGAACAGGCGCCAGGGGGACGGTGGAACGGCGACGGGTTTGGGGCGACGGGAGCAGTTGCAGCTCAAGAATCGGCCTCTTAAACTCGCACTTATGAGCGAGCCACTCTGGTACGAAGACGGTTTGAGATTCACCTGCACCCAGTGCGGCAATTGCTGCAGTGGCCCCGAGGGGTACGTCTGGGTCGACGAGGAGGAGATTGCCGCGCTGGCCCAGCGACTGGAGCTGACGGTCACACAACTGTTGAAGCTGCACACCCGGCGGGTCGGGAAGCGGGTGAGCCTGCGCGAGCGGGCGAACGGCGACTGCACGTTTCTCGATGAACAGACGCGCCGCTGCACGCTCTACGATCTCCGACCGAAGCAGTGTCGAACGTGGCCGT
>CAIUHT010000409.1 GCA_903898975.1 uncultured Planctomycetaceae bacterium | reverse complement strand
TATCTCCCGGAGGAGTCGTACCTCTACCGCTTTTTGAATGCCGAGGAGACGCTCGACTTTTACGGTCGGCTGTTCGACATGCCAGCGGCCGTGCGGAAAGAACGGGCCCGCGAGCTGATCAAGATTGTGGGGCTCGAGAATGCCCGGCGCAGGCAATTGAAGGAATACTCGAAGGGGATGACCCGCCGGATTGGCCTGGCGCAGGCCCTGATCAACGACCCCGAGCTGATTCTGCTGGACGAGCCGACCAGTGGGCTCGACCCGATCGGGTCGCGGTTCATGAAGGACCTGATTGTCGACCTCAAGGCGAAGGGAAAGACGGTGGTGATGTGTAGCCACCTGCTGGCCGACGTGCAGGACGTCTGTGACCGGATCGCGATCCTCGACGGGGGCGAACTGAAGGTCTTCGGGCGGGTGCAGGACCTGCTCAAGGACCAGGGAGTGACCCAGATCAAGACGACGGGGCTGTCGGAGCAGACGATCGCCGAGGTGCAGGCGGTGATTGCCAAGGCCGGGGGCAAGGTGACGGAGGTCGATCACCCGACCAACACGCTGGAAGAGCTGTTTGTGAAGACCGTCCGGGACAGTGCCGCGCGGCCGGGGCAGAGGTACATTCCCCCCGGTTCGTAAGCTGGCGGAGTAGGCAGACGCTTTCCTGGGTGCCCGTCCCGGTCCAGTTCGATCGGGCGGGGCAAATGAGTTCGGAGGGGTGTGATGTCGCTGTCGTTTGATCCGCAGGCGTTCGATTGGGTCGCCGGACTGGTGCAGTGGCTGGTCGTCTGCCTGGTGGTGGGCGTGCTCGGCTGGGCCACTGCCGCCCTCATGATGTTCCTGCAGTCGGGGGCTCCGGGCCTGGCCCAGCTGGTCAACCTGACGCTCGACATGTTCCGCGATTTCTTCGGCACCTCCCCCCGCCGGGTCTGGGCGCTCGCCGTGCAGACCTTCCGCGAGGCGTGGCGGGGCAAGCTGCTGTGGATCTTCGCGATCGCCGCCGTGCTGTTCATGTTCGCCGGGATGCTGCTCCCGTCCGGTGCCAAGGTGGACCCCGAAATCTCGACCAAGAGTTATGTCAGCTTTGTCTGGAAGGCGGTGACGGGACTGTCGGTCCCGCTGGTGCTGCTGCTGGCATGCTGGGGGTTGCCGCAGGACATTCGCCTGCGATCGCTGCACACGGTGGTGACCAAGCCCGTGCGGCGGCATGAGATTATCCTCGGGCGCATCCTGGGGCTGCTGGGCATTGGCACGGCGGTGCTGCTGGTGGTGGGGGCCCTGGGCTATGTATGGGTGGTGCGTCAGCACATGGGGCTGACCAGTCATCTTCCGGAAGCTCAGCGCCAGCCGTTGTCGGCCCGCGTGCCTGTCTTCGCGGAAAAGTTGTCGTTCCTGACCCGGGAAGGGGGAACAACCGACGAGACTGGTGGCGAAGCGACCGGGGTGAATGTGGGCGACGAGGTGATGTTCCGCTCGTTCGTCGAGGGGAACACCAAGGCCCGGGCGATCTGGCGGTTCAACGGGTTGAAGCCGAGCCAGTTCCAGGACGGGCGGTTCCTGCTCGATTCTTCGTTCCAGTCGTTCCGCACGCACAAGGGGAAGATCGACCGCGAACTGCTGACGCAGTACACGCTGATCAACCCGACGAACGGCCTGCGGGTGCGGCTGAAGGTATTCAAGAATCGCGAGTTCCGCCGGAACACCTACGACGTGATGGCGCAGCGGGCCCTGTTCGAGAAACGCGAGACGGGTGACGACGCGGGAGGCCGCAAGGGGGGCGACGGGGCCGCACCCAAGGCTGGGGCGGGTCAACCGGCCCTGCGACCGGTGGTGGGCTCGGTGCTGGTGGCACAGGCAGGGGGTGAGGGAGCGGCGGGCGGACCAGCGGCGGCCGCCCCGCGGGGGATGGGCGACGAGCCCCTGAGGGATGAGCCCCTCAAGGACGAGCAGGGAAAGCCGGTGAGCCTCGAGGAGCTGCTGGAAGGGGGCGTGCTGGATGTCGAGGTGGCATGCCTGTCGACGGGGCAGTTCCTGGGGATGGCCCGCCCCGACCTGTTTGTGAGGCTGCCCGACCGCCCGTTCCTCCACAGCTACGTGAAAGGGCTGCTGTCGATCTTCCTGATGATGACGATGGTGATTGTGCTGGGGGTGATGTCGGGCTGCTTCCTGAAGTTTCCCGTGGCGTTCTCGCTCACGATGTTCATGTTCCTGGTCGGGATCTTCGCGAGTGGATTTTTCACGCAGTTGACGAGTGACAAACTGCTGGACAACCCGAAGATTGCCATGCGGGGGCGGGGGATGTTCGAGTCGCTGTACCGGCTCCCCACCCACCTGTCGCCGACGGTCGAGGTCGATGACTCGCTCGTGCAGCGGGTGATCAAGTCGCTCGACCAGGTGCAGTTGAACGCGCTGTGGGGAGTCCGGCACCTGTTCCCCGACTTCACGCAGTTCAATCACAGCGAATACGTGGCGAACACATTCGACGTGCCGTGGCGGGAGGCGTTGCTGCCCAACCTGGCCACGACCTTTGGGTTCTGCATTCCGTGGATCCTGGTGGGCTACTTCGCGCTCAAGTCGCGTGAACTGGAGGCCAAGTGAGCAAGCTGACGGCGTTTCAACGGAAGCTGTTGTACCTCGGTGGCATCCTGCTGCTGCTGATTCCGATCACCTACCTGGGCATGCCCCCGGAGGCCGAGAGCAGCCAGCGGATCAAGCCCGGTTCGGGAGGCAAGCTCTCGCAACTGAGGCAGGAGTACGGACTGGGCGAAGCCTCGATGGGCAACGTCGATCCGACCAGTTCGACGATGAACCTGCTGCTGCTGGGGTTCCGTGGCATCGCCACGACCAAGCTGTGGATGAACGCGCAGGATCAGCAGAAGCGGAAGGAATGGTCGGAACTCGATTCGACCATCAATTCGATCGTGATGCTGCAGCCGCACTTTCTGAAGGTGTGGCACTTCCAGGGGTGGAACCTGGCGTACAACGTTTCGTCCGAGTGGGACGCGGTCGCGGACCGCTATTACTGGGTGAAACGCGGGGTCAAGTTTTACAAGGAAGGGAAAGACCGGAACGAGCAGTTTCCCGAGCTGTACTGGTTCACGGGGGACACGATCGGCAAGAAGATTGGCCGGGCCGACGAGTGGAAGCAGTTCCGACAGTTCTTTGTGAACGAGCCTGACACGGCGCTCTACCCGGCGGGCATCGATCCCGAAATCAATCCTGACCGCAAAGACAACTACCTGGTGGCGCGGGACTGGTTCATCGAGTCGAACCGCGTGGCCAGCGTCTACAACAAGCAGCAGCACATCATGGCTGAGCCGCTGTTCCGGTTCTACCCGGCACGGGCCCTCATCGACCACGCCATGGTG
>CAIUHT010000408.1 GCA_903898975.1 uncultured Planctomycetaceae bacterium | reverse complement strand
AGGGGGCTGATTGGGGCGAGCAAGGCAGGTCGGGGGGCTCGGTTGCCTCGGCCCCCAGCCTCCCTTCACTCGCCTCATCAATCGCCCCTGGCAGTCAACTCACTCACCGCTCGACTGGCGTAACCCGCCTGATCGTCCGAGTAGCGTGTTTTCCAGCAGGGCAGGCTCGCGACAGCCGGGGGCCACTGAACTGGTGTTAGCGGGCGGGAGCGGAGCGGTGGAAGTGGACGTGCTTCCAACTCCCGCCAATCTTCTGCCACACCCGGGTCTCCTCCATCTCGCGCGAGTGCGGAGCCCCCTGGGCGTCGAGGTACTGCGTCAATCGCAGATACGCCAGAACCGCCCCATCCCCCATCACCCGCACGACTGTTCCGCACATCGTGTTTTGCGGGGTCGTCGAGGGCTTCTTCAAATCGAAGTAGAACTTGTGAAAGTCGAGTCCCGCCACCACCTGGCCCAAGGCCTCGGGCTCGAGGCAGGTCAGATCGGGGGCACACAACTGGGTGTAAGTCGCCCAGTCGCCCGAGGCGATCGAGTCGAGCAACTTCTGGTTCAGGGCAATCAGGACTTGTTCTTCGGCGTTGGCCATGGTTTCAGGATTGGGTGAAAGGAAGCTCAAGGGACACACACAAACGTCACACGCATGGATCGGCCACTTTACCGCAGTGGGCTCAAGTCACGCACTTCAAGGGGGCCAGGGCCCCCTGTTGGTTCAGGTCATGGGGCGGGGACCGCAATCAGGTCGACTGTCAATTGTCGTCCCGGCTGCCCCACCCCGGTCACCGGGGCCTTTGACGCCGACGGGGGCCGCGCCGGGTCATAGTATTTCGGTCGCAGGACGTTCAAACTCTGACTGGCGGCGTCGGTCGAGACAAAATAGGTCGCCTTGACCAGGTGCTTCAAGTTTCCCCCCGCACGCCCCACCAGTGCTTCGAGCCGTGCGAAGATCTCGGTCACTTGCCCCGCGGCGTCGGAACCCGGTTCGCCCGTCAGTCCCGACACGAAGATCAGCGTCGGTCCGGCGGAACTGGCCACCCGGCTGAAAACCGGCGAGGCATTCATCCCCGGCGGAGTCAGATACTCGACACGGAGGTTCGCTGGTTGCTGTGCGGCGGGCCGGGCGGCGATCAGCTCAATCTCGATCGATCCCGGACTGTTCCATTCCAGCAGCGTCTGCGGGGCGTCGCAGAACTCGGCAATCACGTCGCCCGCGGCCGCAGCCTGGTCCATGGGTGACAGGAAAGAGCGGATCGCCACCACGTCGCGAAAGGTCATCTGCCGCCATGCGAGCGTGCGCTGCAGGCTCTCCATGGTTTTGCGGGTTGCCTCGGCGATCGTGGCTCCTGGCTCGGCCTGACCGGCCACAAACCAGAGTGGTCCGGGGGCGACCTCACGGGCCACCTGCGCTCCCGCTACCGCCGTCAATTGACGCAGCGGGGCAAACTCCCGATTCGCCAGGCGTTCGTCGCCACCGGGGCCGCCCGCCGCTCGCGGCCCGGCCACCACGGCGTCGAGAGAGACCTTCACGCCGGGAAGCACCGGTCGGCCCGAGGCAAACGTCACGACGGGGCCGCCGGTGAACTCGACGTGGCGGGCCAGTACGGGCAGGACCGCCGCGGCCGATTCGTCACTGTCGGTCATGACGTTCAACTTGACGACACGCTGACGCACCGCGTCTCCGAGAGCGTCGCGGAGCGCACCGAGCAGAAACTCGGCCTGCTCAGCCGCGGTTGGGGCCACCGGCTGCCGTTGAGCATCCACCGGCAGCAGCTGCGACAGACACACGAGGGAAGCGTCGCGAACCACGACCGCGGCACTGGTGCCAGTGGCGGTGTTCAGGTCAAGACGAGTGAGTTGGTCAGCGGCGGCAGCCATGGCTGGGGCCAACACGGCGACGACCGAGGCTCCCGCGATCAACCCGCGGAGCCTGTTCAGCCAATTGTTCCTGGACGAAATCGACATGCCCAACCTCGCAAGCAAGGGGAAGCTCTGTGGGGGGGTCTGTAATCCAACTCGACGCCGTCAGCGTGTTCCCGCGAGCCGCTGCGGCGGTCGGTGTTGCCGCCGATCGCCGCGTTCTCTGAGGCAGCCATCTCTCAAGCCCGCCCGGATCTTGGCCAGTTCGATCAAGCGAACGCGGCCCCGAGTGGCGGCGTGCCGCGCGGGGTTCCCTCGGGACACCGGGCTGACCCGGCCCCCACCCCGCGGGCCGATGCGGGCTGGCCCCCACCCAGCGGTACCCCGGGCGGGACGAGCGGGATTATTGCAGGCGGATGTCCACACTGGCACTGTGAGCGGTCAGCCCTTCGGT
>CAIUHT010000407.1 GCA_903898975.1 uncultured Planctomycetaceae bacterium | reverse complement strand
CCGGGGTGTTGAGGTTCCTGGAGCCAGCTGAGTGATGTGGCAGTGAAACAGCAGTTCGGCGATTGGCCGCACTTCGACCTGCACCGGGGGTTCTCCCGGGCGTCGCCACAATTCGGCCAGTTCGTCCGCAGCGAGAGGTTGGCCGAACCAGAGACAGCCCCCAGCGGCGCGAATGGGCGCGGCAGCCAGTGCCACAGCCCGACTGGGAGTGGTGCCGGTGGGGCTCCAGGCGCGGTCGGGAATCGGCAGGATGGACCTGCCGGGCGACAGGGGATGCAGGGTGCTGACGGGGCTGGCGAGGTACTCGCGAAACTGTGGCCGTACGTTGTTGTCCAATTGTTGCGCCTCGACGAGTTGCGTGGCGTACAGCACGGGAAGTTGTTGAAACTCGGGGGAGTTGGCCAAGGACACAAGTCGAGGAAGCTCGGGCCAGGGGGCGCTGGGCCGATAGTGGTAGCCCTTGAGCAGGCTCGGGATCAGGACTAGCACGACACTGGCGGCGACGCCCCACCAGAGTCGTTTTCCCGTGGCACTCCCGGTCACCCGCTCGGCGACCCACAGCAGGGGGGCGATCCACATCGTGACCAGATAGCGGGGAGATGTGACCGTCATGATTCCACAGTAACCCAGGCCCCACGTGACGAGCAGCGGCAGAAAGATCCAGTTGAGGAGAAACCAGGATGTGGCCTGATGATGAAATGCTGGAGCGAGCAAGAACTGCATCCGAGACTGGCAGGCGTTTGTGAGTGTCCGCCCAGAAGGCTGAGAACTGCCATCCGCCACCAGGACCCCGGCCGATTCCCTCGCCGGCTGTGCCGCAGTCAAATCTCTCGAGATTGATGGGGGCGATGCACCAGGCCGTTGCTGATCACAGTGATCTAACGCGGCGGTGCCCAGCGAGTCGCTGGTCGCTGGATGGCTTTCCGCCCGATCTTTACTCGTGGAACGTTCGAGCACATCTAGTCCCCACGCGAGCAGACTGCCTGCCACGACCAGCGGCAGGGAGTAAGCGGCCCCTAGCCATTCGAGCAGGTTGGGACTCCTGATCCACGAGCCCAGCATCTTGCGATGACCATGCACTTCGCGGAAGGTGGCGGCCAGCGGGCTGGCGAGCAGGGCAATCGCCAGCCCAGCCCCTGCCCAGGGGAGTAAATTGCGCCAGCGTTGGCTGCGGGGCGTGCGCAGCCCCAGCAGCAGCACCCACGCTACCTGGGGGATCAGGATCAAACCCGCAAGAAAGTGCAGGTACAACAGCAGGCCCGAGGAGCAGATCCAGCCGACCCAGGACCACGTCTGAGGACCTTGGGAGCAGGCCCGGTCACGTTCGAGGGGCATCCCGATGGGTGTTGCCGTGTGGCGCAGCAGCCTCGCAAACAGCCCCAATTGCAATGCCGCCAGCAGTTGCACACAGGCGTAGGGACGGACTTCCAGTGACATGGCGACGCAGTGCCGATCCACCGCGACGAGTGCAGCCGAAAGGAGGGCACCGGCGCCGGTCAACCCCAGTTGGCGGGCCAGCCACCAGGCTGCGGGAACCAGACCGACACCCACCAGCAGGGAAACCAGCCGCAGCCCGGCTTCGTGATACCCCACCCACCGCGCCACCCACCAGGTGAGCGCAAAGTACAGCGGCGGCTGATTGTTGAGCGCGGCCCGCGCCGAGACTTCCGACCAGGGTCCCTGCACGACCCAGGCAGTGGCGTATTCATCGAGCCAGAATGTTCGACCCAGTCCGGGCAGCCTCACCAGCAGGGCCAGGCACGTCAGCCCCAACACGCCGGCAAAAATTCCGCGGTGGGCTGATTGGCTCATCAGGCGGCCCGGGCATTCGAGGGGAGTGTGGCCGGCACCGCCCTTGCCCGCGGCCAACGTGAGCCCAGCGGCTTCTCATCGACGCCCAGTCCCGCCGGTGTCTTCGCGTGGCTCATGGGTTGGCCCGCCAACCCGCCGAAGCCGAGCGGGTGTCTGTGATGTCCTGCCGCAGTTGCGCGATCAGCTCGTCCTTCCCCGCGAAGGGACGGGTCGCGCGGAGGCGGGTGAGAAACTCGATCGTCACCGGCTGATCGTAGAGATCGCCCTGGAAGTCCAGGAGGTGTGCTTCGAACTTTCGGGCGGCCTCTCCGAAGGTCGGGTTCGGCCCCAGGTTGATCGCCGCCGGGTAAGTTCCTGCAGTGGTCCGGGCCCGTCCTGCATACACCCCTTCGGCCGGCAGCAGGGTCTTGACCTGGCCCAGGTTGAGCGTGGGGAAGCCCAGCAGGCGGCCCCGCGCGGCACCGTGCTCGACAATTCCGTCAGCCTCGTGAGGTTGCCCCAGGAGCTCCGCAGCCCGCGTCACCTCACCCGCCGCGATCGACTGCCGGATCGCCGATGAAGAGACCTGCCAGCCATCGCTCAGCACGGGAGGGACGACGTGGCATTCGAGCCCGGCGGCATGGCACCACTCGGCGAGTTCGGCGACCCCTCCCGCCCGGCCCCGACCGAAGCGGAAGTTTTCT
Source organism: uncultured Planctomycetaceae bacterium (assembly GCA_903898975.1). Taxonomy (GTDB): domain Bacteria; phylum Planctomycetota; class Planctomycetia; order Planctomycetales; family Planctomycetaceae; genus UBA10511. The sequence goes on along the minus strand of CAIUHT010000407.1, from coordinate 763 downwards.
CCCTCGACCACTCCCCGCGCGTCCAGCACGCGACAGAGTACCTCGTCGAAGAATTCGCGGGGCGACATCTGCAGCAGGGTTGGCTCGGGGCGGAGCACCAGCGTGTCGGAGACCCCCATGCGGGCGATCCGCTCCAGCCGGGTACCGAGCGTGGTAAGCTGGGGGGGCGCCTGGCCGGGGCGCAGCAGCTCGGTGGGGTGCGGGTCAAAGGTGATCGCCAGTGTGGGGACATCCAAATCAGCCCCCCGCTCGCGGAGCGTGGACAGCATTCGCTGATGGCCGCGGTGAACACCGTCGAAATTGCCAATCGAGACCAGCCCGCCGCGGACGACGCCTCGATCCCACCCGTGCCAGACGTTCATGTCACCCGGAATTTCTTCAGCCGGTCGTGGTCCAACTCGATTCCCAGCCCCGGTTTCTGCGGAATCTTGAGAAAGCCCTCGGCGTCGAGCTGGAACGGTTCGGTCGTCAGCTGCTCAATGTAGTCGCAGGGGGTCAGGTATTCGACGTAGCGGGCGACCGGTTGGGCGGCCGCCAGTTGCAGGTCAGCGGCCACCCCGACTGCCGTGTTCCAGCCATGCGGGACCATCAGCACGTTGTGGTCGAACGCGCTCCACGCAATCCGTCGCGATTCCGACAGACCCCCGTTCTTGGTGCAGTCGGGCTGAATGATGTCGACTGCCCGACGCTCGATCCACGGCAGGAACGACTGCCGGCGCGTCAGCACCTCGCCCGTGGCAATGGGCACGGGCGATTGCCGGGT
>CAIUHT010000406.1 GCA_903898975.1 uncultured Planctomycetaceae bacterium | reverse complement strand
GAGCCCACCCAAGAAAGTTCGCGCAAATCCTGCAAGCCAAATGGGACTGGCCACTTCCCACCAACCGGCTCCGCATGACCCTGGCTCGTGAGCCAGCGTCGCGAATCGAGCAGTCCCGCTGGTGGTGAGACGATCGTGACGGTCTGCGCAGAGGCGTGCCAACACCTGCCGTTCTTTGCGAGGCGCGGAGCAGCAACCAGCCCCCTCAGCTGCCGTGGCCGCTCCGCCTGACCGCCCGTCGCGGACGCTCCCCTCCCGCCACTCCCCGGCGTGGGTCTATCCGTTCAGCCCCACCACTTCGAAGCCCTTGCGGTATTCCTTCGAAACGTATTCCTGTGCCCGGGGCAGGCTCGCCTTGAGCTGTTCGGCGTTCCAGGTGAACCCAGCTCCCGCCCGGAAGGCCACAATTCCCAACAGCACCGTCTCGGTCAGGGCTCCCGAGTAGTCAAAGTTGCAGGTGGTCGGATCACCCGTCTTGCAGGCGTGCACCCACTCGTTCCAGTGCCCCATCGACGGGGGAATGCTGGCCTCAGGCAGCTTGAACTCGCCCGCCTTCTCCTTCGGGAGCAACTGCCGCCGGCCATAATCGGCGGCGAGCATCCCCTTCTCTCCCACGAACAGCACCCCCAAGCCCCAACTCGATAACGGGTTGCCGTCCGAATCTTTCGTCTGCTTCACCAGGTCGAAGTTCGCCGGGCCATCGGCCCAGTAGAACATCAGCGGCTTTCCCCCGGGGCCGGGGAACTCATAGGTCGCCTGGGCGTACGACGGGGCACCGTCGGGATGAACCTCGGGACCGGTGCAGGCCACGCTGACGGGGGACCGCAGCTTCAGGGCCCAGAACGGCAGATCCATCACGTGGCACGCCATGTCGCCAAACGTGCCCGAGCCGTATTCCCAAAACCGCCGCCAGTTCGCCGGGTGCACGTTCTGGCAGAACGGCCGCTGCTTCGCCGGGCCCAGCCACAGGTCCCAGTCGAGGTTCGCCGGAGTCTGCGCCGTACCACAGTCAAACCGCCCGTCCGACCATCCCTTGTTGCACCAGTTGTAAACCGCATGCACCGGGCCGATCACCCCGGCCTGGATGATTTCGACCACCCGGCGGTAGTTGTCGCTGGCGTGGATCTGGGTCCCCATCTGGGTGGCCCGCTTGTTCTTCGCGGCGAGTCGGGCGAGGGCCCGCGCCTCGGCCACCGTGTGGGCCAGCGGCTTTTCGCAGTACACATGCTTGCCCAGGTCGAGCGCGACGCTCGAGGCGGGGGCGTGGGTGTGGTCGGCGGTCGAGACCACCACCGCATCGACGTTTTTCGCCTCTTTTTCCAGCATAATCCGGTAGTCGCGGTACCGCCGGGCCTGGGGGAACTTCTCTCCCCATTCATTCAGAAACCGCTCATCGACATCGCACAGCGCCACGATGTTCTGAGACGCCAGGTTGTTGATGTTGTCGCCCCCCTTGTTGGCGACCCCAATCGCGGCGATGTTGAGCTTGTCGTTGGGACCCGCTGCGGTGGCCGCGGCGGCCCCCCCCAGGTGCAGCCCGGCGGCCAGTCCCGGGGCGAGAGCGGAAAGTTCCAGGAACGCGCGGCGCGAAAGCGAATTGGAGCGCATGGAGTGGCGAAGTCGCAGGAGGGAAAAAGCGGCGGGAGACCGGAGGCGAGAGGGCCCAGGGGCCGGAAGACTTCCAGAATCTTCGCACCGCCCCGAGGGGAAGTAAAGCGAGGCGCGGCGCCTGGTGGTGGTTCACCCGCTCCCCTGGGGCGCCTGCAGCGGCGGGCTTGCCCCGCCCCCCTCTCAGCGGCCCCCAAACCGCTTTCCGACCACCAAAAAAACCGCTACCATGCGGCAGCCGGGTGGCCGGTCGCGGGGATGCGACCGCCGCCGGTCACTGTGCCAGAGGCCGCCCGCGCGCGGCGGTCAGTCTCTTCGCCGGAGTCCACAACGGAATGCGGGCGACATGGGCGGGAATGCCGGTGTTGGCACGCTGTGTCAGCTTCATGCTGGTCAGCTGCATGGTGGTCAGCGTCTTCGTTGGCGCTAGTACCGCCGGGGTGGCGATTGGCCAGACCCGGGAGTCGGGGGGTTCCGGGCGGGTCGCCGTCCGCCGCAACCGCCGCGATGTTTCGGTCTATCGCCAACAGGCTGCCGAGCGATTCAACCGGCTGGCCCGCGAACTCGAGCAACTGGCTCGCGACTGCGACGAACGGGAGGATGCGGCGGGAGCCGCAGCGGTTCGCGAGTCGGCCCGCCCCTTCACCCCCGGCAACGCGTCGGGCCTGAGACTCCCCCGCGCGGTGACGCCCCCCCTGGCGGCCGATCTCCCCGAGGGCGAACGGGCCTGGCAGGTTCCCCTGAGAGCCGCGCGGAAAAACTATGCCGAGGAACTCTACTCGCTGGCCCAGAAAACCCTGGCGGCGGGGCACCCCGCCTATGCATTTGATCTCGTCCGCGAGGTGGCCGAGCGGGATCCCGATCATCCCCCGGCTCGCCGCGTGCTGGGTTACGTAAGGCTGGGGGACGAATGGGTCAGCCCGTTCGAAGCCCGGATGGCCCGCGAGCGCAAGATCTGGGACGACCGGTTTGGGTGGATCGCCAGCGACCAGCTGGGGCGGTACGAGCAGGGCGAACGGCCCTTCAAGGCGCGGTGGCTGTCGGCCGAACGGGAGGCCGAGATCCGCCGCGATTTCGCCAACGCCTGGGAAGTGCGTACCGAGCACTACCTGGTGCGGACCAACCAGTCGTTCGAGCGGGGACTCGACCTGGCGCAGAAACTGGAAGTGTTCCAGGAGTTTTTCCGGCAGCTTCTTCCCGCGTTTTTTGAAACCCCCGAGCAACTGCGGCAGATGATGGCGGGAGCCGGGGGGGCCAAGCCGGTGCCCAAACCGCTGGTGGTGCACTACTACCGCACGCGGGATGAATACGTCGCGGCGGTACGGAAAGAGACGCAGCAGCGGATCGAACAGACGCGGGGGATTTTCTTCCCCCGGACGGGAGTGGCGCATTTCTTCCACGACCCCGAGCAGTCCGACGATTCCACGCTGTACCACGAAGCCGCGCATCAACTGCTGTCGGGAGCCCGTCCCGCCCACGGCGAGATTGGCGTGGAGAACGACTTCTGGCCCATCGAGGGGATCGCCTGCTACGTCGAGTCGTTCGTCCCCACCGGGGGAGGGGGTGGGGCGCTGGGGGTCAATCAGCGGGTGCTGGCGGCCCGGCAGCACCTGCTGCAGGAACGCTACTACATTCCCTACACGGCGTTCTGCCAACTGGGCATGCACGAGTACCAGGCCGATCCGGAAATCAAGCGGAATTACGCCCAGGGGGCCGGGCTGGTGCACTTCTTTTTGAACCACGACGAGGGCCGGTATCGGGATGCCTTCATCGAGTATCTCTCGCAGGTCTACAGCCCGACCAAGAGCGTGCGGACGCGGCCCGAACCCATTTATCGACTCGCCGACGTCGAGCCCGGCGACCTCGATCGCGAGTACGAACGCGCCATGCGCGAGTTGCCGGTCGCCTCCCCGTCAGTCCCTGCCACCGACCCGCGCAGCGCGGACGCTGACGAGGCGACCAGACCGCCCCTCCAACGCTCCCCAGAGCCGGGCGGGGAATCCCCGGGTGCAACCGCCGGTGAACCCGACGGCGACGAGGGATCGGGCCGCGATTCCAACCCGTCGACTCAGCCCTTGCGACCGGCCCGAAAGCAACCGGTCCCAATTCAACCGGGGCGAGACAATCGTCGCCCCGACGCCGAGCGGCCATGACCGGCAGTGCGGAGAGCGGTCGCGACGTTTCCCGACCCGACACCGCCGCGCAGGACGAGGCCCGCCCGGTCGAGACGCCACCCGCCAGGCACTCCCGGCGACCTGCGATGGTGCTGGTCTTGTCGTCGCTGCTGATCGTGGCCGGGGGGCTGGGTTGGTGGCGACAGCGTGCGACTCCGTCGGCGAATCGGCCGGCAGAGATCATCCCAGCGGGGGAGTTGGCCGCGAGTTCCCCTGCGCTCCAGCCCGAATTGCCTCCGCCCGGCATGGTCTGGATTCCCCCCGGCCGGTTCCTGATGGGGAACGCTGACGGGGAACCCGATGAGCGACCTGTGCATGCGGTCGAAGTCAGCGGCTTCTGGCTCGACGCCACCGAGGTGACCAATGCCGAGTTCGCCCGCTTCGTGCGGGCGACCGGGTATGTGACCGACGCCGAGCGACTCTCCTCCGCCCCCCTTTCAGCCCCGGGCCCCCGCCAACCGGCAGGGGCCGTTCCCGCCGGGTCACTCTGTTTCTTTCCAGGGAGCGCTCCCCCGGTCAGCCCGCGCCGACCGGGGGAGCCCGGGGGGCCTGCCGCGGGTGACCTGGGCTGGCGATTTGTCCCCGGGGCGAACTGGCGTCATCCCGAGGGACCGGACAGCGACCTGCGAGGTCGCGAAGAGCACCCCGTGGTGCAGGTCAGTCACTCCGATGCCGTCGCGTATTGCCAGTGGGTCGGGAAACGGCTGCCAACGGAGGCGGAGTGGGAATACGCCGCCCGACTGGGGGGTGAACTCGGCCCCGAGGGGGAGCCCCCGCAAGACCCGCACGGCGTCTGGCGGATGAATCTCTGGCAGGGTCAGTTCCCTGTCGTCGATGAGCGGGAGGACGGGCAGGGGGGACCTGGCCCAGTTCGAGGATTCCCGGCGAACCGCTGGGGACTCTACGGCCTGGGGGGGAATGTGTGGGAATGGTGTGCCGACTGGTATCGGCCCGGGGCCTACGCCAGCGCCCGGCGGGTCGATCCTCCGGGTCCGGCGTCGGGCTGGGGAGAACCGGGAGCAGAGCACCGCGTGATGCGGGGGGGCTCGTATTTGTGCAGCCCCGGGTTTTGCCAGGGGTATCGGGCCTCCGCCCGGATGCACGGGGCCTCCGATTCAGCGACGGGACATGGTGGCTTTCGAGCGGCTCGATCGGCCCGAGCAAACTGAGCCACTAACCCGCATCTCTTCACATCTGGCCAAAGAAAAAAAATTCCACCCCTGGGCTGGTTGAACAATCAGCGAATCTGTGTGTTAGTTCGGTAGTGAGAGTTTTGAGGTGGCAGCCTTTCCGAATCTCGAGCGGCCTGTTGTCCGCTGATATCGGAGGCCCCCCGCCATGGTTACAATGCGTCTCGACGTTGGAGCGACTCAGGGGCGGGCGTCCCCGGGAGTGCGAGCCAGGGATGCTGTCGAGGTGTTTTCGCACAGCACATTTCACACGGAAGAGAGCCGCCGGTGGGTGGCGGAGTCATTTCTTTGAGCGCGGGGCTGGTTCCCGCTGCGTGGGTTGGCGAAGACGATGGCTGATGAAACCCTGCTCGCATTGTGGTGGTCCACCGTTGGCCAGCACGGCGAGCGGCCTGCGCTGAGTACCCGCTCAGCAACCCACACCTGGGGCGACCTGCACCACCGCGTGGTGGCTTGGGCGCGGGCCCTGCGGGCGCACGGGGTGCGGGTGGGGGACCGCGTGGTCTTGCTGCTGCCCAACTCGGTGGAATACGTGGTGGGGTACTTTGGCACGTTACTAGCCGGCGGAGTCGCGGTCGGGCTGCATCCCGAG
>CAIUHT010000405.1 GCA_903898975.1 uncultured Planctomycetaceae bacterium | reverse complement strand
GAGGTTTCAGGCGTGCAGGCGAAAACAATTCCCTTTCGAGTCGATATTCCGGGCCTCCTCGAGATTATGGGGCGGTCGCTCTACAGCCGCGCCGATACGCCGATCCGCGAGCTGATCCAGAACGCGCACGATGCGATTGTGCGCCGCCGGCAGCGCGACCTGAGCTTTTCGGGGCGAATTGATATCCGGCAGGATGCCGAGGCCGAGGTGCTGCAGTTCTCGGACGACGGGGCCGGTTTGACCCCGGCGGAAGCCGAGGAGTACTTGGGGACACTGGGTCTGAGCCTGACGGGGCTGGTGAAGAAGCGGCTGGTTCCGGGGGGGGAAGAGGCGGTCGAGGGGCTGATCGGGCAGTTTGGCGTGGGGCTGTTCAGCACGTTCCTGCTGGCCCGCCGGGTGGTGGTCGACAGCCTGGCGATGGTTGGAGGCGAGGGGGTCCGCTGGGAGGCGGGGGCCGAGACCGAGGTGTCGCTGGGGCCCAGTGACCGCACCACGGTGGGGACCACGGTCACCCTGCACCTGAAGCCCGAGCATCGGACGCTGGCCCGCAACCCGGAGGTGCTCGAGCGGTCGATTCGCGAATACGCCGACTTTCTGCCGATCCCGATCTTTCTGAACGACGGCCGGCAGCGGGTGAACGTGATCCAGGCGGCGTGGCTGGAGCCGACGCCCGATCGCGAGGCGGTGGAGCTGGAGCTGGAATCGCAGTTCGGTGAGAGCCCGCTGGAGGTGATCTGCCTGAGGCAGGAGCGGCCCTTCTCGGTGGCGGGGGCGCTGTACGTGACCCCGCAGCGGGTTCCGGGTTTTTCGGAAGATCCCGGGCTGACGGTCACGCTCCGTCGGATGGTGATCTCCCGTCGGCTGCGGGGACTGCTCCCCAGTTGGGCCCCGTTTATTCGGGGGGTGCTCGAGGTCAACGACTGTGCGCCGACCGCGAACCGGGAAGACCTGGTGCGGGACGGGCGGTTCGAGATGGTTCGGCAGGCTATTGAATCGGAAATCTACGCGCACCTGGAAGGGCTGGAGACCCGCGACCCCACCCGCCTGGCCTCCCTGGTGGCGTGGCATCGCTACAGCCTGACCGGGGCGGCGCTCGAGCATGCCCGGCTGCGGGACCTGCTGCGTCGGGTCTACCGCTTCCCCACGTCGCAGGGGGAACTGACGGTCGAGCAGATCTTGAAACGGAGTCCCGCCGACCCACTGGTCGAGCCCGACGCCGAACGGGTGGTCTGGTACAACCCCGACCGCCGGCAGGAAAACTGGATGAACGACCTGTACGGCAAGTCGGGTGTGCCGTGCGTGCACGTGCTGCGGAGCTTTGAAGAGGGGCTGCTGGTCGAGTGGATTTCGGAAAGTGAAGGTGCGACGGCGCGGTTGGCGAGCCCTGCTTCGCCCCAGTTTTCGGCGGCGGTGCTGGGGGCCCGCGATTACGGCGCGGCACCAGACAAGTGGCAGCGGTTCCTGGGGTCTGCGGGCGCTCGGGTGTCGTGTGCCGAGCTGGGCACGCAACAGCCGGTGCTGGCCTTTCTGAACGAGCGGAGCGAACTGCACAAGACGTTCGACCAGTTGCGGTCCCGCGGGACGATTCCACCGGGCTTTCAGCGGCTGATTGACACCCATTTCGAGCAGGGGCCGGTGGGTCAGAACGAGATTGTGCTGAACAGCGGTCATCCGCTGGTGTCGCGGGCGCTGGGATTGCAGACCTCGCATCCGCTGGCGAGCGTGGTGCGGTTGCTGGCGTGGAATGCGCTGGTCGGGGCGGGGGCGGTGCTCTCGGCCGAGGCGCGGCGGCTGCAGCAGGAGGACCTGGCGTGGATCGGAGAGACGCTGGGGGGGCGACCGGGGTAGGGTAGGGGAGAGGGCAGGGGCAGCGGCGGTACTGGTCGGGAATCGCACCGGGCCGCAGATTCGAATCCGCGGGGCGATCGGCCACCAACTCTCGGGAACGCGTCTGGCGGGCCGGGTGACGCGTGGTGCTGTGTGGCAGAAAACGGGATCCACGCCTTGGGAACTCCTGGGTTGTTTTTCCAAAAGGGAGGGGTGGCAGGTGATGTCAGGCGAAGAATCGAAGGATCCCGGGCAGCCATCTTCAGAGTCGGGTGACGAGGGGCAGGGGGGCGATTTGAATCAGAAAACGTTGGCGATTCTGCCGCTGGTCCTGCAGGTCGCCAATGAGAATGGGTTGGCGGCCTCGGCCGCTGAAACGGCTCGCCGGCTGGTTCGTTTGGCTCGCGAAGAGGGGCGGATTCAGCCGCTGCTGACCGGGTTGTTCTGGTTGGTGAACAAGACCCAGGATACGTTCCAGAGCGAGCTGGGGGTCGAGTCGTCGATTGAACTGATCTCGCTGCTGGAGAGTGAAGAGCGGGCCCGGCTGATCGAGCCCAATCTCGACCCCAATGAGTACGCCAAGACCGTCGCCTGGATG